>JAGBAU010000165.1 GCA_017938785.1 Clostridia bacterium | reverse complement strand
CATCAGTGCACTGCAAAGCAGCACGGCCGGACCGATCCAGCTTGCAGCGCCGCTCATGGTCAGCGCGCCTTCCGCCAGATACCACTTGCTGATGAAGCCGCCCGTGGGAGGAATGCCGATCAAACCCAGGGATACGATGGTGAAAACCACCATCACCTTGGGCATAACCTTGCCGATGCCGGTCAGCTCGTCCGCGCGGGTTTTGCCGGTTTCATGGATAATGGCGCCTGCGGACATGAACAGTGTGTTTTTAATGAAGGAATGGCTGACGATGTGCAGCAGCGCACCGATGAAGCCCAGCGGGGACAGGGTGGACAGGCCGAAGAGGATGTAGCTCACCTGGGACACGCTGGAATAGGCCAGGCGCTTCTTCAGCGCCTTTTCGCGCAGCGCCAGCAGGGAACCCATGAACACGGTGATGAGGGTAAGCGCCATGAAGGCGTTCTGCACCCAGCTGCCGCGGATGAATTCGGGGCCGACCAGGTAGAACAGTACGCGGATCACGCCCAGCACACCCATCTTGGTGATGACGCCGGAGAGCACGGCACTGGCAGGCGCAGGTGCAACCGGATGGGCGGTGGGCAGCCATGCATGCATGGGGAACATGCCTGCTTTTACACTGAAGCCCAGCAGCATCACAAACACGATTGCACGCAGCAGATTTTCGTTGCCTGCTACCTTTGCCATGTCCAGCACACCGCCAGGGGTGAAGCTGAGGGTTGTGCCATAGTGCATCAGGAAGAAGATACCCAGCAGCGCGGCGCTTGCGCCGAATACGGAATAAACCAGGTATTTGATGCCCGCGGCCACGGCTTCCTTTTCCATGGTGTGCATGACCAGCGGAAGGGTGATTAGGGTCATCATTTCATAGAACATGTACATGGTCACTGCATTGGCGCTCATGCTCAGCCCCATCAGCACGCCGTAGGTAGCCAGATAAAAACAGTTGAAGCGACGTGCATGGGCATCGTGTGCATTGTAGGCGGTGGAATAGATGCCCACCATCACCCACACGATGCTGATGAATACCAGATAGAAGCGGGCGAGACCATCCGTTTTCAGAACGATGGCTATTTTGTCTGTCAACTGCCAGAGGGTCAGGCTTTCCTCGCCTCTGAAGGCGCAAAGGAGCGCAAACAGCGCAGAGACGATGAGCGCGGCCAGCATATAAGCATTTTCCAGCGCGCGCTTCCCCCTGGGAAGAAGCCAGATGGCCAGCGCAGCAATAACGGGAAGAATCATGGGAAGGATCAATCGCATGGGAATCTCCTCCTTATATGAAATAAAGCACGCCGCCCTCAATGATCCGCATGATCTGCGGGGCAAATACACCCAGGAGCACAAGCAATACGGAGAAAACAGCAAGTGCGGCGGTGCTGATCCTGGGATGTTTCAGGCGGGTATTGTATTCGTGGGGTGGTTTCATATAGAGCGTAACCACGGTAATCATAAAGTAGGCTGCATTCAACGCCGTACTGATTGCCAACACGGCAAGGCTCAGGATGGCGTTTGTTCTGTCCATGCTCAGGCAGGCGGAGGACAGATACAACTTGGATGCAAAGCCACCCAGCAGCGGTATGCCCACGATGGAGCATGCGCCAATGGTGAATGCAGCGCCGCATACGGGGGCGCGGAAGCCTGCCCCGCGCAGCTCATGGAAGGTGGCGTCGCCGTCGGAAGCGCCGATCAGGCGGTCGCCTGCAATGAACAGCAGCGCTTTGGCCAGCGCATGGGCAATCATGTGGAACACAGCCGCAGCGATGCCCACGGTGGTACCCAGCGCAATGCCCAGGTAGATGTAGCCGATCTGAGCGACCGAAGAGTAGGCAATCATGCGGCGCATCTTCTTTTCAAGGATGGCGTCAATGGAGCCCAGGATGATGCCGACCGCCGCGCAAACCAGCAGCACCGGCTGGATGTGGGTGGACTGAAAAACATTCAAGCCGAATACGCGCAGCACAAATTTGATGTAGAGGAAGATGTATGCTTTTGATACAAGGCTTGAAAGCATGGCGCTGGAGGAAGGAGTTGCGGAAGCATATGCATCCGGCAGCCATGCATGGAAGGGGTAGAGGGCGCTCTTGACGGCAAGGCCGATGGTGATCAGCGTCAGAGACAGGGTCAGCGGCTTGGTGTACTGTCCGGTCGCAAACAGAACCAGTATCTTTTGGTGCATGCTTTCCATCAGCAGCTCTCCTGTCAGACAATACAAAACGGAAATACCCAGCAAAAACAGGCCGCTGCCCAGCAGGTTCATGATCATGTACTTCGTGGCGGCAAACAGGGTGCGGCCGCGGGTGCGCGCCAGAATCAGCGCGCCGGCTGCGATGGTCATGATCTCGATAAATACATAGGCGGTGAAGGCGTCATTGGTGAAAACCTGCGCCATCATGCCGGCCTGCAGCAGGAGCACCATCACGCAGTACAGACTCTGCCTGCCCTCGGCGATGTGTACATCCAGGCGCTTGTAGCCGCCCAGAAGGGACAGAAACAGTATGAAACAGAACGCTGTAGCCATCAGCGCTTCCAGCTGACCGGCGCGCAGTTCATTTCCGAAGGGAGCTCCGAATTCACCCAGGGAATAGAGGAAGCTGCCACCTTCGCGGATGGTGAAAAACAGCAGGATAGCCGAAGCAAGGGTTCCTATGAGCGGCAAGCTTAAGGCCAGCTTCTTGGCATAGCGTGGTTTGAGCACTGCCGTTACGGAGGACAGCAGCAAAGGACACCAAATCAGGAAAAACGGTATGTTATTCCACCAGCTCAATGCTCATCCGCCTCCTTTGCCAGAAGTGCGATTTCATCAATATCCAGCGTGTGATACCTGCGGTAGAGGCGTACAGTCAGCGCCAGCATGATGGCCGTAACGCTCACGGAGACTACGATGCCGGTGAGTACCAGGCCTGCGGGCAGGGGATTTACATAGGTGCTTACATTCAGGGCGGCGCTGGTATCTGCAATGATGGGGGAGATGCGGCCGTCGATGTAGCCATAGGAAGCCAGGAACAGGTAAATTGCGTTATCCATCATGGAAAAGCCGATGATTTTCTTCATCATATTCCTGTTCAGCAATAGATTGGTAAATCCGATACCGAACAGGATCAAGGCAGCAACTTCCGTAAAATGTTGGGAAAGGTTGGCGAACGGCATCACATATCCCCCTTTCTGAACAGAGTGTACAGGCCGTACATGGTGCAGGCAACTACCAGACCAACCACGATATTCAGCGGCATCATCAGTCCGCCGGAGAAGATACGGCCGAATGTGCCTGCATGAATCCCGTTTTCGATGCCGTTTGCGCCGGTGAAGAACACATACCCCTTGCCCAGGGCATAGCAAACCAACGAGGCTGTGGTGATGGTGCGGAAGGTTTTGATGGTGAAGAAGCGTTCTGCCTTGGCAAAGCCAAAAGAACAGAGGAACAAAATCATGCCTGCGCCCAGAATTGCGCCGCCGGAAAAACCACCGCCTGGAGAGAGATGACCGTTGAGCAATATGTAGATGCCGAACACCATCAGCAGCGGTACGAGGATGCGTGTGCAGCCCTGCAGGATGGGATCATGGCGGGGTTCAAAGCGGCGGTCATGGGCTTCAGCCTCCATGCGCTCCCGGATTTCATCGGGACTGTCTCCCTTGGGAAGATAGAGAAGCATCAGTACCGTGCAGGCAGCGATGAACAGCACATGGCTTTCACCCAGGGTATCAAAGCCGCGGAAGTCCAGAATGATGCCGGAAATAATGTTCACAGCACCGGTATGCTCCAAACCCTCTTCCACATAAAAGCGGGAGACTTCATTGTCAATCAGCGCATCCGCACTGCCGAATTTGGGCAGATCCAGCGCGGTATAGATCAATACGGCGCTCAGACAGATACAAATCAGCACGGCCAGGCAGAAATAGATGGCCTTCAGCAGCTTTTCGCCGCGGGTATGGCTCCATGCGTGGAAGCGCTCATAGGCCATCTCTTCCCTGGGATGAGGAAGGTTGAAGGGATCTTCGCCGACGTGTTCTTCTTTCGAACCCAGCGCAGCGGTCAGGCTGTCGTCCAGGGGTTCGCAGCCCTCATCGATCCATTTTTTGAAATCAATCCTGTTCATCGCTCTTGTCCCTCCGCGTCTTGATTGCATGCAGCTTTTTAAGGGCAACGAACATCAGTATGCTGGTTACGCCTGCGCCGACGGCGGCTTCCGTGATGGCCAGGTCCGGGGAGCGCAGCAGCAGCCAGATTACGCTCATGGCCGTGCTCTGGGCCATGAAGATGATGATGGAGGTGAGCAGATCCTTCGTAAGGCTCACGGCCACGGCACAGAACAGTATGAATACCAGCAGCAAAGTGCTCAGCGTTTCCATAATTTCACCTCGCGGTCCAGTTCTTCATTGGTTGTAAGCTCCAGCCGTCCGATCAGGTGGGATGCTACCGGGGAAGCCGTCCAGAACAGGAATACAATCAGCAATAGTTTCAGCGACAGCAGGTTTACGCCGCTGGCAACTGCCAGACCCGCCATGATCATCAGGATGCCCATGGTGTCGCCCAGCGCCGCGGCATGCATGCGGTTGAGCACATAATGAAAGCGGAATACGCCGATTACAGCGCAGATTTCAAAACCAAGCCCAACGCCGATCAGCAGGGCGCAAAGAATAAAGCGAAGCGTTTCAATCATGGCGGTTTTCCTCCTCGATCTTCTGGGCACGGTAGACGCCGATGTAAATCTTAACCAGCACCACCACCGCGAGGAAGCTCAGCATGGCATAGATGATCGCGATATCCACGAGATAGCCTTCTTCCAGCATCAGCGAAAGGATGGCGATCATCATGATGATGATCGTGCCGATCATGTTGATTCCCACCACACGGTCGGCGATACGGGGACCGCGGATTGCCCGCAGCAGGCAGGGAAACAGCAGCACGCCCAGAATGGTCAGGGTGACCGAAAACAGAGTTTCGTAGGCAGAACTCATTTTGATTCCTCCAGCTTTGCAATCTTATTCTCCATGGAACTATGTTCCAGACCGCCTGCATCCTGGCGATTCAGACAGTGCACGGTCAAGGCATCTCCTTCAATATGCAGGGTGATGGTACCGGGGGTCAGTGTAATGGCATTTGCAAGCAGTACCCGCTGCCATTCATGCTCCAGGGGCGTATGAATGGTTACGATTGCGGGTTCTTCGCCTTTTTGCAGGAATACGCGCCGTGCTGTTACAAAATTTGCCTTGACGATTTCAAGAAACAGGCTGCCGCCATATAGAATAATGCGGGGTAGACGACGCAGAAAAGCGATTTCTTTCTTCAGGCTCCAGTCCATGAAGGCACAACAGAAGCTCAGCACCATCAGTGCAATTCCCATGCCCAGAAGCAGTATTTCCAGCGTGACTTTACCGTTGAGCAGTATAAAAAACAACCATAGCATCAAGAACATAACGAACTCCTTTGCTGTATATGCTTCAGTGCAGCATGCATTCTTTTACGTTGTGAATCATAGTCCTGTCATGCAAAGAAAAGAGACCTGTTTCGGTGTTTTTTCAGTAAAAGTTTGCACGTTACTGTTAGTTTTTTGAAAAAAGAATTCAATATTATAAATGGTTATTCTGCACACAGAAATGAAAGGCTCGCCGCCTATAAAGGATGGATGCGATTTGCGAAGAATGAAGAGAGTATGTTAAAGAAATGAATGATCAGGAAACTGTTTTAAGCATGGTTCTGTAGATTGTCGTCTGAAAACAAATATGAAATGTATAATTATAAATAATTCAGAATGGGACGATCGATATGCTGTGCGTATATAATAATGATATAATCGAATATATTAAGATTCATATATATCGTTGCTTTATCGCGTTAGAGTATTGACAATATATGCGCGTTTGTATAAAATAGTGCATAATTTAAAAAGGAGGCCGTGCATATGCTGGAAATCTCCAACAAGACCAATCTTCTGGAACAGAAAAGCTACAAATATTCCCTCCAGGACATTCCGGATCCAAATCTGTACCGCGATATTTATCCTTATGATGCGGTGCCTCGCATTCCCTTCAATCATCGACGGGTACCCATGGGCATGCCTGAAAATATATGGATTACAGATACTTCCTTCAGAGACGGCCAGCAGAGCGTTGAACCCTATACGGTGGACCAGATTGTGGATCTTTACCAGCTGCTGTCCAGGCTGGGCGGCCCGTTTGGTGTGATTCGCCAGACAGAGTTTTTCGTTTACAGCCAGAAGGATCGTGAAGCAATCCGCCGCTGCCAGGAACTCGGCTTGCGCTTTCCGGAAATTACGACCTGGATCAGAGCCAGCCGTGAAGATTTTAAGCTGGTGCGCGACCTGGGCATCCGTGAGACAGGAATTCTGGTTTCCTGCAGTGATTACCACATTTTCAAAAAAATGAAGATGACCCGCAAACAAACCATGGATTATTATCTTGCAACGGTTGCAGATGCCTTTGAGGCGGGAGTTATGCCCCGCTGCCACCTGGAGGATATTACCCGCGCCGACTTCTATGGCTTTGTGGTACCCTTTGTGAATGAGCTGCAGAAGATGAGCGAGGATGCGGGCATCCCTATCAAAATCCGCGCCTGCGATACCATGGGCTACGGCGTTCCCTATACAGAAGTGGCTTTGCCCCGCAGCGTGCCGGGGATCATCTATGGCCTGCAGCACTACTCCGATGTGCCCAGCGAAATGCTGGAATGGCATGGCCACAATGATTTCTATAAGGCCGTTGCCAATGCATCGGCAGCATGGCTTTACGGCGCATCGGCTGTGAATTGCTCTTTACTGGGCATAGGCGAGCGCACCGGCAACATTCCGCTGGAGGCAATGGTCATGGAATACGCGAGCCTTCGCGGCAGCCTGGATGGCATGGATACCACCGTAATCACCGAAATCGCGGAGTACTTCCATCGCAATATTGGCTACGATATTCCGGTAATGACTCCCTTTGTAGGGCGCAACTTCAATGTGACCCGCGCGGGCATTCATGCGGACGGCCTTTTGAAGGACGCAGAGATTTACAACATTTTTGACACTGAGAAGCTGCTGGGCCGCAAACAGAGCGTAATGATCGGCCAGAACAGCGGCCTGGCGGGCATCGCCTACTGGATCAATGAAAACTACCAGCTGACGGAGGCGGAACGCCTGGATAAGCGCAATCCGCTGGTTCTGGCGGTGAAAAACTGGATTGACGCACAGTATGCAGATGGACGGCAGACTTCCCTCAGTACGGCGGAACTGGAAACAAAGATTGAAGAATTGTCCTTCGGACGCTACAGGAGACTTTGATATGGCGAGAATGAAAACGGATTACAGGCCGGTTTCCCTGGCAGACCAGGTATTTGAACGGCTTGAAGCGGATATCCTTGGCGGAAAATACCAGCGAGGTGAGCTGATTACGGAACTGCAGCTGTCTGCACAACTGGGTGTAAGCCGTACCCCCGTACATGAAGCCCTTCGCAGGCTGGCGCAGGATCATCTGGTTGAGGAAACTGCCCGCGGCATCATGGTATTGGGCGTTGTAAAGAAAGACTTTGAAGATATGTGCGCAATCCGCCTTCGCATCGAAGGGTTGGCAGTGAAGGGCTTTATCGAAAACATGACGGATGAAAGCCTGCGCTTGCTGCGGGAGGCCGTGGAACTGCAAAAGGCCTGTCTGGACAAAAGCGACGCCGACCGCATCAAAAGCCTGGATACCCGATTCCATGAAATCATCTATCAGAATTGCGGCAGCATGATACTTGCAGATACGCTGTCCCCGCTGCACAAAAAGGTGCAGAAGTTCCGCCGCATCTCTATTGAACAGGGAAGCCGGGCGGAAATCTCCGTGCAGGAACACTGGAACATATACAACGCCATCGCTACCAGAAACGGCGAACTGGCAGAAAAGCTGATGAACGAACATGTGGGCAATGCACTACAGGTCATTATGGAAAAGGGGATGTGAACATGGGATATACCATCGCACAAAAAATCATAAAAGCACATCTGCTGAAGGGAGAAATGATTCCCGGCAGCGAAATCGCGCTGAAAATCGATCAGACCCTGACCCAGGATGCCACAGGCACCATGGCCTATCTGGAATTTGAAACCATGGGGATTGACAGGGTGAAGACCGAAAAGAGCGTGGCCTATATCGACCACAATACCCTGCAGTGCGGATTTGAAAATGCAGATGACCACCGCTATATTCAGTCCGTGGCAAAGAAGCACGGTATCTATTTCTCACGTCCCGGCAACGGCATCTGCCATCAGGTGCATCTGGAGCGCTTCGGCATTCCCGGAAAGACCCTGATTGGCTCCGACAGCCACACCCCCACCGGCGGTGGTCTGGGCATGCTGGCCTTCGGCGCAGGCGGTATGGATGTTGCCGTGGCCATGGGCGGCGGCGCATACTATATCTCCATGCCGAAGATGTTCAAGGTGAATCTCACCGGCAGGCTGCGTCCCTTTGTATCCGCCAAGGATGTGAGCCTGGAGATCCTGCGCATCCTGTCCGTCAAGGGCGGCGTGGGCGCGATTATTGAATGGGGCGGCGAGGGCGTATCCACCCTCAGCGTTCCCGAACGCGCAACCATCACCAACATGGGCACTGAGCTTGGCGCAACCACGTCCATCTTCCCTTCCGATGAAGTGACCCGCGCCTTCCTGGCGGCGCAGGGCAGGGAAGAAGATTATATGCCCCTTGCCAGCGATCCGGATGCGGAATATGACCGCATCATAGATATTGATCTTTCCGTCCTCAAGCCCATGATCGCCTGCCCCCACAGCCCGGACAATGTGGTGACGGTGGAATCCATTGCGGGCACGAAGGTGGATCAGGTTTGCATCGGCTCCTGCACAAATTCAAGCCTCATGGATATGCTGAAGGTGGCGCAGATGCTCAGGGGCAAAACAGTAGCGCCCTCCGTCAGCCTGTCCATTTCTCCCGGCAGCAGGCAGGTGCTCTCCATGCTGGCAGAGTGCGGCGCGCTGACCGATATTCTCGCCAGCGGCGCCCGTGTACTGGAATGTGCCTGCGGTCCCTGCATCGGCATGGGCTTCAGCCCGAATTCCGGCGGTGTGAGCCTGCGCACCTTCAACCGCAATTTTGAGGGACGCAGCGGAACCGCCGACGGACAGGTGTATCTAGTATCTCCCGAAACCGCCGTGGCAGCGGCCCTCACCGGCGTGATCACCGATCCCACGACCCTGGGCGATGCGCTGGCAATCGAAATGCCCGACGCCTTCCGCATCGATGACAGCGCGGTACTGGCTCCGGCTTCTGCGGAAGAAGCGGCGGATGTGGAGGTTATCCGCGGCCCTAATATCAAGGAATTCCCCGCATGCCGTCCCCAGCAGGACGTCCTGCGCGCGCAGCTGACCCTCAAGGTGGGAGACAACATCACCACCGACCATATCATGCCGGCAGGCGCTAAGATTCTGCCCTTCAGATCCAATATTCCTTACCTGAGCAAATTCTGCTTCGGCGTATGCGACCAAAGCTTCCCGGAGCGTGCCCTCTCGGCAGGACAGAGCATCATCGTAGGCGGCGTGAATTACGGCCAGGGTTCCAGCCGTGAGCATGCGGCGCTGGTTCCGCTGTATCTGGGCGTGCGGGCGGTGATTGCAAAGAGCTTTGCACGCATCCATGTGGCGAACCTGATCAACGCAGGCATTCTGCCCCTGACCTTTGCCAATCCCGAGGATTATGACAGGCTCAACCAGGATGATACGTTGCTTCTGAGCGATGTGTTTGCAGGTATGGATTCGGGAAGCATTACCCTTACCAACGAGACGACCGGTGAAAGCATGCAGCTAAGCTGCGCGTTCACCCAGCGCCAGAAGGACATGCTTCGCGCAGGCGGACTGCTGGCATACACCAGGGAGGGAGGACTGTAAATGCAGCACTATATTGACCAGGCGGTTGAACAGTTCCGCCAGCTGCTCAATGAACAGGTGGCCAGGGCGGATGTGATGGAAAAAGGCGTTGGAGCAAAGGATTTTTCCCGAAGTGAAAAAATCATTATCGGCATAATCGATGGTGACGGCATCGGTCCGATGATTGTGCGGGAAGCGCGGCGCTTGCTGGAAAACCTGCTCGAAAAAGAAATCGCCTCCGGCAAGGTGGAGCTGCGCAGCATCGAAGGCCTGACCATCGAAAACCGCATTAAGCTCAATCAATCCGTACCGAAGGATACGCTTGCGGCCATCCGTGAATGTGATGTGCTTTTGAAGGGGCCTACCACTACGCCTAAGGGCGGAACCATGGAGAGCGCCAATGTAACCCTCCGCCGCGAACTGGATCTCTATGCCAATGTTCGACCGGTCTGCATTCCCGAGGAGGGCTGCGACTGGATATTCTACCGTGAAAACACCGAGGGGGAATATGTGCTGGGAAGCCGTGGCGTGGAGATTCCCGGTGTGCTGGCCATGGATTTTAAGGTTACGACCCAGCCGGGAACCCGCAGAATTGCGCGTGCAGCCTTTGAATATGCGAAGAATAATGGCAAAAACAGGGTTTCCATCGTCACCAAGGCCAATATAATGAAAAAAACCGATGGAAGCTTCAGCGCCATCTGCCATGAGGTCGCGAAGGATTATCCCGGCATTGAAGTGGATGAATGGTACATCGATATCATGACCGCCAATCTGGTAAATCCTGCGGTTCGCAGCAGGTTCCAGGTGGTGCTGCTGCCCAATCTCTACGGCGACATCATTACCGATGAAGCAGCCCAGCTGCAGGGTGGCGTTGGTACCGCAGGCAGCGCCAATATGGGCGACCGTTACGCCATGTTCGAAGCCATTCACGGCAGCGCCCCCCGAATGATTGAGGAGGGATTGGGAGATTACGCCAATCCCAGCAGTATCTTCCGGGCGGCGGAGCTGCTGCTGCGACACATCGCCATGGCGGAAAAGGCCGATAAACTCAGCCGTGCTTTGGCCATGTGCGCTGAAAGCGAGAAAAAGATTGTGGTCACCGGCGACAGAAACGGCGCTACCTGCCGTGAATTTGCCGATTATGTGTTGGAAACCCTGAAAAACATGGATTGAATATAGGTGTGTTCAAATTAATGCTGTCAAAAAATATAGAAACAGGAATTGAAGAAGCATACCTATTGGAGATGCGGAAAAAGCTCATTGGATGGCAACAGCCTGACCGGATATTCCGGTCAGGCTGTTGCTTTATAATGACCTATCCTTTGCAATCAGCATTTCCCGGGCGCCTTTTTGTAAACGAGAAATTGAATTCAATGTGGAGTTTTGTTTGGAAATTCAAACATGTGAATCAGAAAAATGTAGAGCGTCAAATGTGAAGAATGTGTTATATTCGTAGTGTAAACAGTCGCTTGAAGGATTGATCCATTTGCTATAGAAAGGAAGTGCAGCATGAGCGAGCTTTTGAAAATGACGGGCATCAGCAAGAGCTTTGGCCCTGTACGAGCCTTAAACAATGTGAACTTGACTTTGCAGGCGGGTGAAGTGCTGGCACTGATGGGTGAAAACGGCGCGGGAAAGTCCACGTTGATGAACATTCTTTCCGGTTCGCTCGTGCATTACGAAGGTGATATATACATCGACGGCAAGCGCGAGCAGGTCGGCAGTCCCATCGCTGCCCGGAATCTGGGAATCGCCAAGATACACCAGGAGCTGCAGATGGTCAAGGAGCTTTCTATCGCTGAAAACATGTTTATGGGCCGCGAAAAGGCAAATAAGGCCGGGTTCGTGGATAAAAAAGCGCAGGAACAGGAAGCAGCGAAGTATCTGGATTTGCTGGAGCTGAACCTCAATCCCAAGCGCCCGCTGAAATCCCTGCGCGTGGGCGAACAGCAGATGGTGGAAATCGCCAAGGCGATTTCCCTGAATGCACGCATCCTGATCATGGACGAACCCACCTCTGCAATTTCCAAGGCGGAAACGGAGCAGCTTTTCAAGGTGATCCGCAGGCTGTCCGCCGAGGGGGTCGGCATCATCTACATCACCCACCGCATGGAGGAAGTATTTGAAATTGCCGACAGGCTGACGGTACTGCGCGACGGCCAGTACATCGGCACCGTATCGGCGAAGGAAACCGACCGCAATGAGATCATCTCCATGATGGTTGGCCGTGAAATCACGGATATGTACCCCAAGGGAGAGGTTGAGATCGGTGAAGAGATTCTCCGCGTGGAGCATTTAAACCTGAGAGCCAAGCAAGGTTCCTCCTACCGTCCGCTGAGCGACGTCTCCTTTTCCCTGCGCAAGGGTGAAGTGCTTGGCATCGCAGGACTGCTGGGTGCTGGACGCTCCGAAATTTTTGAGTGTTTATTCGGCGTGCATCCCGGTACATCCTCGGGAGATATCTATATCGAAGGCCAAAAAGCCGTCATCAAATCCCCCAGAGATGCAATTAACCGAGGCCTCGCCTTTGCAACTGAGGATCGCAAGGGCAAGGGCCTGGTGCTCCTCAGATCCATCGGCGAAAATATGTCGCTGCCGCTGCTGAAGAAATTCACCAAGGGTATCTTCATGAATACAGACGCGGAAAAGGCTGAGTGGGATGTTCAGATGAAGGCCATGCGCATCAAGGCACCCAGCGTGAAAACCCTGTGCCAGACCCTCTCCGGCGGCAACCAGCAGAAGGTTGTACTGGGCAGATGGATGATTACCCACCCCAAGGTTTTGCTGCTGGATGAACCCACACGCGGCATTGACGTCGGCGCAAAAGCGGAAATCTACCAGATGATTTCGGACCTTGCAGCCAAGGGAATTGGCATCATCGTTATTTCCTCTGAACTTCCGGAGATCATTGGTATTTCGGACCGCATCATCACCCTGTGTGAAGGCAGGGTTACGGGTGAATTCATGCGGGACGAAGCAACACAGGAAAAACTGCTGTACGCTGCAACGCTCAGAGAGGAGGATCCTGCATGAGTCAGAAAAATCTGGAACAAAAGAAATTCAATCTGAAGGAGTTTATCCTTCAAGGTCAGAGCTACATTGCACTGATCGCCCTGTTCATCATTGGTTCTCTGGTATGCGTGCGCAACGGACGCAACATGTTCCTGAGCGTGACCAACATCATGAACCTGCTGCGCGCGGTTTCAGAAACCGGTATCCTTGCCATCGGCATGACGATGATTATCCTCCTGGGCGATATCGACCTCTCCGTAGGTTCGGTGGTCGGCCTGGTATCCACAGGTTCGGCAGCACTGATGGTCCATAACGGACTGGGCTTTGTGCCCACGGTGCTGGTTTGCCTGGGCATCGGCGCAGCATACGGCCTGTTCAACGGATTTGTCATTACCCGCATGAAGATACAGGCTTTCGTCGTAACGCTGGCGTCGATGAACATCGCCCGTGGCCTTGCACGATTGTGGTCCGGCGGCGCGGGTATTCCGCTGACCTACGGCGTGGGTGAGGGCCTTGCAGCACCGGAATTTGAAGTGCTGTGCATGCGCCTGGGCGGCGTGGTGCCGGTACCGGCCATCATCTTCCTGACCCTGCTTGTGATCTTCTGGATCATCATGAGCAAGACCCGTTTCGGCCGCCAGATCTATGCCACCGGCGGCAATCCCACCGCGGCCCATCTCTCCGGCATCAAGACCAAGCGCGTAAAGCTGATCGCCTTCATGCTCTCCGGTTTGCTTGCCTCCATCGCAGGCATGATCCACTCCGCCCAGATCAGTCAGGGCGGTCCCAATGAGGGCATGAGCTACGAAATGTTTGCAGTAGCGGCCGTTGCCATCGGCGGAACCAGCATGTCCGGCGGCAAGGGCACCATGTTCGGCACCCTGGTGGGCGCGCTGATCTTCGGTATGCTGGACAACATCATGGGCCTGAACGGCATCAATTCCAATATCCAGCTGGTTGTCAAGGGCTTCCTGATCATCCTGTCGGTATTCCTGCAGGCTGTAAAGAAGGAAGACTGATCGTTTCCCCGAACCCCGTTTTTCAATCGATCCTTAAGCCTGCGGGCTAAAAAATAAAAGGAGGGTAATTCCATGAAGAAGATTTTGACCGTATTGCTGATGCTTGCTCTCATCGCAACGATGGGCCTTGCCTTTGCAGAAGAAAAGACTTACGTCATCGGTATGTCTCAGTGCAACCTCGGCGAACCCTGGCGCGTAGCAATGAACGACCAGATTGCTGCTGCTGCAAAGGACTATCCCATGTTCGATGTGATCTATGCCGACGCTGCTCAGGACAACTCCAAGCAGATTGCCGACATCGAGAACTTCATTCAGATGCAGGTTGACCTGATCATCGCTTCCCCCAATGAGGCAACTCCCCTCACCAACGTCATCAAGCGTGCCTATGAAGCCGGCATCCCGGTCATCCTGCTGGACCGCAAGATTGACGGCGACACCTACACCCAGTTCATCGGCGCCGACAACGTATACATTGGCCGCGTCTGCGGTGAATATGTAGCCGACGTTCTGCTGCCCGACGGCGGCAAGATCTGCGAAATCGAAGGTCTGGCCGGCACCTCCGGCGGCATCGAGCGCGACCAGGGCTTCCGCGAGGGTATCGCAAAGAACCCGAAGCTGGAAATCATCGCCAACAACAATGCTGACTGGCTGCGTGAGAAGGCCATCACTGTTGCAGAAGAAATGCTGCAGGTGCATGATGACATCGACCTCTTCTACTGCCTGAATGACCCCATGGCAGAGGGCGCATACATCGCAGCCAAGAATGCCGGCCGCGAGAAGGACATCCTCTTCATCGGCGTTGACGGCCTGCCCACCCCCGATGGTGGTATCCGCTCCGTTATGGACGGCCGCCTGAGCCTGTCCATGGTCTATCCCACCGGCGGCAAGGAAGCCATCGAAAATGCTTATAAGCTCCTGGTTCTGGGCGAAGAACTGGAGAAGGTTGTCACCCTCGGCACCGAGGTTATCAATCCCGACAACGCAGCTGAACTGCTCGTGAAGTACGGCGGCTAAGCCAATAAATGCAAGCTTGAATACTGAGGACGGCTCGGCCGTCCTCTTTTCAACATATTCGGCGCAACAAAACGTTTACATTCAGGGCGATACTGTTTATAATTATAGAAAAGGAAAGGGGATGCGCGCATGAACCGGTTGAGCCTGCAAAAACAGCTCTTGATCTATATGGTGCTGCTGATTGCCGCACCTCTTCTTTTCATCACCGCCTTCAGTAACTATTTCTATGCCCGCGGCATTGATGAACAGGCCACGGAGTATTCCACCCAGATGCTCGACCAGGTGCGCATGAATATCGATGCTTCCGTCAGCACCGTGGACCGGATGATCCGCTATCTATCCGTCAATGAGGACGTGATTAATTACCTGCGTCTGGATGATTTTTATTCCCACGGGCGCATTCAACTGGAGACGGCTGTGCGCACCCAGATGCAAATCTACCGGGATGCAAATGCCCAGCTGGTGGGTGGCATACTGGTTGCCGGCGAAAATGGACTGTATGCCTCCAACGAACTCTACCGCGTGACGCGCTATCCGCTGAACAAGGATGCATGGTATGCCGAGGCTGTCGGCGCAGGCGGCGATATGGTGCTGCTCTCCAGTCCCATAGGCCGCAATATTCGAAACTACAGGAATTATTCCGCCAACAGCATCGTCACCGTTGTGCGCGCAGTCAACGATCCGGATACGTGCGAACTGTTGGGTGTCATCAGCGTGGATATGCTCACCAACGCCATCGAGGAGCGCATCCGCGACGTTACGCTGGGCAAATCCGGCTATGTATTTGTGCAGGATGGTGATGGGGAAATCGTATACGCCCCGGTCAATGACACCGTATACCGCATCCGCCAGGAATGGCTGGAGGATGCGCCCAATATGCACACCATTGACGGCGAGCAATACCAGTTGCTCTTTACCCATTCGGATGTGACCGGATGGGGGACGGTGGGCGTGTTCCGCATCGGAGAGACGCCGCAGTCGGTAGGCAGCCTCCGCAGATATATGCTGATCGTGGCGGCACTCTCTATTGTATTGGCGACTATCGTTGCATTGAGTTTTTCCGCATCCTTCACCGACCCCATCAGCCGCCTGCGCCGCCTGATGGGAGAAGCGGAAAATGGTCATCTGGATGTATCCTTTGATACACGGCGCTATTCCGGCGAAATCCGCCAGTTGGGTTCAAGCTTCAACAGCATGATGGATAAAATCCGCGGCTTGCTGGACCTGGTTTATAAGGAACAGCAGGACAAGCGCGAGGCCGAAATCCGCACACTGCAGGCCCAGATCAAGCCTCATTTCCTCTACAATACCCTCGACACCATACGCTGGATGGCGGAGGAGCATCAGGCCGCCGATATTGTAAAGCTGGTTAGCGCGCTGACCCGCCTGTTCAGGGTAAGCCTGAGCCGTGGACGCGAGGTCATTTCCCTTGCAGATGAGATGGACCATGTATGCAGCTATCTCTACATCCAGAAAGTGCGCTATGAGAATAAACTGAATTATGAGATCGATGTTCCGGAGGAACTGCTTACCCTTCGCGTGAACAAGCTGATCCTGCAACCGCTGGTGGAAAACGCCATTTACCACGGCATCAAGCAGAAGCGCGGTGATGGTCATATCCGTCTGAGCGGCAGGCGCGAGGGCGCACTACTCATCATGCAGGTGGAGGATGACGGCGCAGGTATGACCCTGGAGAAATGTGATGAGCTCAATGCGGCCCTGCATGCGCCGGCAGGTACGGAATACGACCACGGCTACGGCATCTTTAACGTAAACGACCGCATCCGCTTGTCCTACGGCAGGGAATACGGCCTGCATTACCAGATTAACGAACAGGGCGGCGTCACTGTGCAGCTGCGCTGCCCGGCGATCACTGCAGAAGCGGACAGCACGCGCCGAAGGGAGGAGTCCGAATGAGCATGAAACCGTGGAAAATCCTGATCGCAGATGATGAACCGAAGATTCGCCGGGGGCTTCATGGACAGATTGACCGGCTGAATCTTGCGGCGGAGGTCATCTGCGAGGCGGAAGACGGCGAAATGGCGTTGGAGGCTGCGGAAAAGCTGAGACCGGATATCCTGCTGGTGGACATCAACATGCCTTTCATGAATGGTCTGGATTTTATTGCGGCCATCCGCAGAACCCGTGCGGATGCAAAGATCATCGTTATTACCGGCTACGAAGAATTCGATTATGCCCGCCGTGCGCTGGAACTGAATGTGCATGCATACCTGCTCAAGCCCATTGAAGTAGATGAACTTCGAACCGTGCTCACGGACGCCATTGAGCAGCTGGAAACGGAACGGGAACGCAACCGCCATTTTGAATGGGCCATTGCGCAGATCGGCAACAGGCGTGAATTCTTGCGGGAGGAATTCCTGCGGGACGCCGTTTCCGGTCGGATTGAGGAGGACGAGATCCGGGATTTCCGGGTGTATTTTGATTTTCCGCAGCCTGTGCGTATGATGCTGATGCTGGTATCCGTGCGGAGCAGTTCTGCAGATGAAAAGCCATGGAAGAATATCCTGCGCCAGTACGCCCTGCAGGATGCGCTGAGCGAGGTGGCAGACCGGATGCGTTACAACTGCCCATTCTGCGATGACCGTGGCAATGTGGCGCTGATCTATGATGCGCCGGAGGAAATGGATGAATCGATTGCCAGAATTGCGGAACGCGCCCTCGGTACCGAGTTAGGCGTGCAGGTTCATACCGCAGCTCTGCCGCTGGCTACGCTCACGCAGGTTGCTTCCGTCTATGATGCTGCGGTGGAAAAGCTGCTGGGCAGCGTGAAACTCTCGCCTGTCGTTGAAGCAGCAAAGCGCTATATTGCCGGCCATTTTGCCGATATGGATATGGGCCTTAACGATGTAGCCGCTGCACTGAACGTTCATCCTGCTTACCTCAGCCGCCTGATGAAACAGGAACTTGGAATGCCTTTCGCCAAGTATCTCACCAATGTCCGCATCAATAAGGCGGTGCAGCTGATGCGCGATCCGGAAATTCGCATCTGGCAGGTGGCGGAAATGGTGGGCTACAGCGGTGGAAATTATTTCAGCACAGCGTTTAAAAAAGTGCTTGGCATTTCGCCTGCGGACTATCGACTGGAGGATCGCAAGCAATGAAGGGAAAGCTCTGGCTGATTGTAATCGTGCTTATCTGTGTGATAGCAGCCGCAGTCCTGTTGTTTGAATCGGAGCTATTGGTGCATGGGTTCCCGAAGGAAGAGGTCAACCGGCAGTATCTGATCGGTATGAGCCAGGCCAATCTGGTGGAGCCGTGGCGCGTCACCATGAATCTGGAATTTGCGGAGGCTGCGCAAGCCCATGAAAACCTGCGCGTAATCTATACGGATGCCGCCCAGGATACGCAGCGCCAGATCGATGATGTGGAAATGCTGATGGGCTATGGAATTGATCTTCTGGTTATCTCACCCAATGACAGTGAGGCCCTGCGCCCCGTTATTGCGGAGGTTTACAAAAAAATACCCGTGGTTGTGCTGGATCGCGCTGTCAGCGGCGAGGACTATACCCTCTTCATTGGTCCGGACAATGATCAGATCGGCTATCTGGCCGGACTCCAGGTTGTGGAAATGCTGGGCAAAGCCGGCGGCCGTGTTGTGGAAATTCTGGGAACGGAGGATTCTCCGCCGGTTGCCGTGCGTTCTGAGGGCTTTTCACGGGCGATTGCGAATTATCCAGAGATTGTAATTGAGCAGCAACTGGTGGCCAACTGGATGCAGGATCAGGCACAGGATCGCTTCAAGGAATATGCCATCACCTGTGCCAACATGGCGGATGTAGTGGTGGCGCAGAGTGACGCCATGGCTTATGGTGCATGGATTGCCGCAGCCGAGCTGCGCATTGGCGGCGTGCGCTTTGTGGGCATGGACGGCCTGAAAGGTGAAGGCGGCGGCGTGGACCTGGTGCAGCGCGGCGTGTTGGAAGCAACCTTCTATTGCCCCACCGGCGGACGGGAGGCTGTGGACTATGTTCTGCGCATCCTATCCGGTGAAAAGTTTGATGATAAGCGCGTGATTCTCGATCCATATCTGATTACACAGGAGGAAGAAAATGGAAATGAAATTCAATCATGAGGAACTGTTCTGGATCAATCCGCCGGAGAAATATGAAATTGCGCCGGAACGAATCACGATCCAGACCCTGCCTGGAAGCGATTTCTGGCAGAGAACCTATTATGGCTTCCGCAACGACAATGCCCACGGCCTGCTGTTGAAGACGGACGAGCAATATTTCTCCTTCGTTGTCAAAACGGAGTTCAATTCCAAACAGCGCTTTGACCAGTGCGGCGTGCTGATTTATCAGGACAGTGACAACTGGCTCAAGGCATCCATTGAATATGAGAATGAAGAATTCCAGCGCCTTGGCAGCGTGGTAACGAACCATGGCTATTCTGACTGGGCAACAACAGATATTCCCGCGAGTCAGAGATATATGTACTATCGACTGAGCCGCAGGGGTAGCGATTACTGCGTGGAAAATTCCTGGGATGGCATTTATTTCAAGCAGATGCGCATCGCCCATCTCTTTGAAGGCGGCGGTACAATCCAGCTTGGCATCTACGCCTGTAGTCCTGAGGCTTCCTCTTTTGATGCGATATTCACCGGTATGGCGTTTACCGAATGCCAGTGGAAAGCCCACGATGGTCAGCAGCCGGACGCAGAAGAATAATACCAAAAAAACAGCACCCAGCCAGGTTCGTTTGGTATCGTACTGAACCTACCCGGCCGGGTGCTGTTTTACTGCTTGCTTATTCTGCTATCCATTTCCAATATAAAAAACTGCCCAGAATTGTATTAAATCCTGAGCATGATCATGGCTCCCTGGGCAGGACTTGATACAATATTTGGCGGGGTAAAACTATCAAAATATCGATTTTATATTGCAAAACGGCAAAAGGAGTGCTATAATACCCTCGAAAACAGAATATTGGGAGCTTACAGGTGCTTGTGCGTAATGTGCAAGTGAAAAGGGAACGGAGTGTGAATCTCCGACAGGACCGCTGCTGTGAAGTGGAGCTGCAGATAAATGTCACTGGGAAAACCGGGAAGGCGTTTGCGGCGTTGAAGCTGAGTCAGAAGACCTGCCTGATAAGTGTATATCGGATTCTTCGGACTAAAGAATGATATGTTCCTATGAAATACAGGGCTAGTATTTTGGCAGAACACGATTGGACGAAGATCCCAATCTGTTCTGTTTTTTTGTTGCCTGTCCGCCGCAAATCCCCCGCGGCGGAGGGCATGGTAAAATTGAATATCTGGGTTTTCAGTGCCCACGGAAACACCATCTGTGGGTTAAAAGGAAATCAGGTGCAAATCCTGAACGATCCGGTCACTGTGAGCGGGGAGGCAGGCTGCAAAACGTCATTGTGCGAAATGCATGAGAAGGCGCAGCCAACGCCCAAGATCCGCGAGTCAGGAAGCCTGCTGAAAATCAAAGTGCATAGCTTCCGAAGAAAGTGATTTGCCGCGACAAACTATAACAGGCTTATTTTGATGTACGTCTGCTTTTTCGGAAGAAAGGGCAGGCGTTTTTTGCTGCCCGAAATACAACTGCTGAACAGTGCTTTGGCCGATGAACGAAGCTGCTGTTTGAGTAGATAGATGGGCTGTGCCCAAATGAAAGGAAGATACCTATGAAGAACATTCTCGAAATCGTACTGACCCTTGTAATGCTGCTGTCCTGCGCCGCTTTCGCAGAGGAAGCCAAGCCCGTGATCCTGGTCGTCAGCTTTGGTACCAGCTACAATGACAACCGCGACTTGTCCATCGGCGGCGTTGAGAAAGCCATCCAGGCAGCCTATCCCGAATGGGAAGTTCGCCGTGCATTTACCGCCCAGACCGTCATCGACATCCTGGACGAGCGCGACGCCATCGATACCGACAACGTGACCGAAGCAATGGACAAGCTGGTTGCAGACGGTGTGAAGAAGGTTGTCATCCAGCCCACCCACGTGATGAACGGCGCTGAATACGATGATGCCATGGCCGAGATCGCCCCCTATGCAGACAAGTTCGAAGGCTTCGCTGTCGGCGCACCCCTGCTGACTGACCTTGAGGACTACGAAGCCGTCACCGAAGCTCTGCTGGCTGAGAATGAGTATGCCGGTTCTGAAGATACCGCCATCGTCTACATGGGCCACGGCACCCACCACTTCGCCAACGCAACTTACAGCCAGGCTCAGCTGGTGATGCAGGCTGCCGGTTATGAAAATGCCTTCGTCGGCACCGTTGAAGGTTTCCCGGCTCTGGAGAACGTCATGGCCAATGTGACCGCTTACGGCGCAGAAAAGGTTGTGCTCTATCCCTTCATGGTGGTTGCAGGCGATCATGCCTCCAACGATATGGCAGGTGATGAGGAAGATTCCTGGAAGAATGCCTTCACCAACGCTGGCTTCGAAGTGGAATGCGTACTGGAAGGCCTCGGCCAGAATGCAGGCGTTCAGGCCGTCTATGTGGAGCATGTTCAGGCCGCTATGGAAGAAAACGGACTGTAATCTTTAATTCAAAATCCCTGAGGGCTGCGTTATCGGCACAGCCCTCTGATCTGATTCTTGAGGTGCATTATGAAGAAGTTTTTGCTGGCTTTGATCGGCGCGATGCTGCTGTTCGCGGCATATGCGTTTGCGGAATCTGCCCCTGCAGATGGGTTGTATACCATCGGCGTATCCTCCAACGCGAAGATGTTCAAGATCATGGATTGCATCCTGCGCGTGGAGGACGGAAAAATGACCGCCGTGCTCACCATGAGCGGCAGCGGCTACGGCTATCTGTATCAGGGAACGTCTGCAGAGGCAGATGCCGCGCCTGTAGAAAGCTGGACGCCCTACTTCGAGAATGCGGACGGCAAACACCGCTTTGCCATTGAGATTCCCTATCTGGATGGAGAAATGCCCATGGCATCCTGGTCCATTCGCTATGAAAAGTGGTACGATCGCACGCTGCAGTTCTTTTCAAATACGTTGAGTCCCTATCGGGAAATTATGCCGGAGGGTGTGTATAGCGCAGCGATGATTTCCGATACGGAACTGAACGGTGAAGAATGCCTGATTTATTCTGATGGAGAAAAGATGCGTCTTGAATCCGATGATCTGAGCATGGATCTTCCGTCTTTGGACACAAGGGTTCCGATAGAGGGTGGATGGATCAAGGTTGAATCTTTGAATCTGATGCCATATCGCGTGACAGTCCCGGATGGCATTTATTCTGCGCAGGCACAGACGGATTCAAATCTGCTGCAGTTCACCGATTGTCGTTTGACTGTGGTAAACGGGGAGATGACCGCCCGCCTCACCGCAAAAAGCAATAATTTCGATTACCTCTACATGGGAGCAGCTGCGGATGCCAATGCAAATCGCGATGCTTGGATTCAGGCTGTACCTGATGAGAACGGTATATACACCTACGAAATTCCGGTTGCTTCGCTGGATAATACTTTGAAAATTGCAACTTATTCCGCAAAGAAAAAGCTGTGGTATGACCGTGAATTGACCATCGATTCTCAAACTTTGATTATACAGGAATAATGTGGAGGAAGAAACTGTGAAGAAAAAACTGATGCGCTTGATGGCAATGCTCCTGACCCTTGTGATGCTGCTGGGTATAGCACCCGGTTTTGCTGAATTTGACGTGGAACCGACGACTGATGAATTTGTGACAACATCGGCTCCTGAAGAAACGCAGAAGCCCGAAGAGACTGAAAAGCCTGCAGAGACAGAGAAGCCAGCAAAAACCGAGGAACCTGAAACTACCGAAGAACCCAGAGCTACTGAAGAACCCGGAGCTACTGAAGAACCCGGAGCTACTGAAGAACCCGAAGCTACTGAAGAACCCGAAGCTACCGAGGAACCTGAAACTACCGAAGAACCTGAAGCTACCGAAGAACCCGAAGCTACTGAAGAACCCGAAGCTACCGAGGAACCTGAAGCTACCGAAGAGCCCGAAGCTGCCGAGGAGCCCGAAGCTACTGAGGAACCTGAAGCTACCGAAGAACCCGAAGCTACCGAAGAGCCTGAAGCTACCGAGGAACCTATGCTCATTGATGAGCTGGTTGAAGAGGAACTTACTACTTCTCCTGTGGACAATTCCACTACTCTTGCAGATGGTGAATATACTCCCATCGGCTGTACTGGCGGCAGTTCCAAGGTGAGCTTCTCCTGTCCGAAGGTTACGGTGAAGGACGGCAAGGCGACTGCTACTTTGGTAATATCCAGCAGTAAGTACGACTATGTGAAAGCCAGCGGCAATAAGTACGAAACTTCCGCTTATTCCGATGGCGGTGTGTACGCAAATATCCCAATCGATCTGAACACCGATAACCGCATCGTGGGCCATACCACGGCCATGGGCGGCAAGGAGATTGAGTATATCATTCATATTACTCTGGATGAAACTAAGCCGGAAACCACTCCTGAGCCGACTATTGAACCCACAGTTGAGCCGACTGAGGAACCGGAAACCGAGCATACCGTCGAAACCGACAACAAGATGTTCAAGATTATCCGCAGTGTGTTGACTAAGAAGGGCGATAAGTATTTTGCTACCATTACCCTCAGCGGTACCGGCTACGATAAGGTATACTGCGGCACAGCTGAACGGGCTGCAGGTGATTCTGCAAACTGGATTTCCTATTCCGGTAGCTACGACTATGAGGATACAGGGGAAGCCAAGACAGGTTATGTGTTCAACATCCCTGTAGCAGCGGTAAATGAGGCTATTCCGCTGGCGGCTCATTCCGTGAAGAAGGATGAGTGGATGGACCGCAATGTTACCTTCACGGTAGCAGTTGTTGAATCCACTCCCGAACCTACCGATAATCCCGGTGAAGAAACTGAACATACTGTTGCAACCGACAACAAGATGTTCAAGATTATCCGCAGCGTACTGACGCTGAAGGACGGCAAGTATTCCGCGCAGATCACACTCAGCGGCACCGGCTACGACAAGCTGTACTGTGGCACTGCCGAACAAGCCGCAAGCGATTCTGTAAACTGGATCACCTATTCCGGCAGCTATGACTATGAGGATGCAGGCGAAGCCAAGACAGGTTATGTATTCAACATCCCTGTAGCAGCAGTAAATGAAGCCATTCCGTTGGCAGCATATTCCGTCAGCAAAGGCGTTTGGTATGACCGCAATGTCACCTTCACCGTGATCGCTACAGAACCGACACCCAATCCCAGTGCGGAACCCACGGTTACTCCCGAACCTACACCCACACCCAGTCCCACGCCTGCGCCCACTGCGGTAACGGTGCCTACGCCCGGTAAGGTGAACAGCTCTACATCTTTGAAGGATGGAACCTACACCCCGGACAAGTTCTCCTGGTCCGGCGGTTCCGGAAGAACCTCCATCTCCTGCAGCAAGGTGACGGTGAAGAACGGCAAGGCCTACGCTACCATCTCCTTCTCCAGCAGCAGCTACGCCTATGTGAAGGCCAGCGGCAGCAAATACTACGGCAGCGTTGTCGGCGGACGTTCTACCTTTGAAATCCCGGTGAAGCTCAATGCCAACAACAAAATCGTAGGTATGACCACGGCCATGAGTGCCGACCACGAGATTGCCTATACAATCTATGTCTATTTGAAGACTGCAGAAAGCACATCCTCCGGAAATACGCAAAGCACAACTGTTCAGGCACCGGCAGCCGCCCAGATCATCGGTATGGAATACATTTCTACGGATGCCATCGCTCACAGCTGGCTCTACAAAGTGCACCGCTATTCCCAGGGCTGTGTTGCCATCGAAGTGGCGGGCGTAGGCAAATACCTGGTGGTTCCGGAGAATGCAGAACTACCCGTGGGCATTGAGGAGGAAGCGGTCATCATCCGCCAGCCCATTATGAGAGTCCATTCTTCTTCCACAAACGCCATGCAGATGATTCAAGGCATCATCGGTGAAGAAACAGAAATGACCATTTCTTTCTGGGATTATACTGCGCCGGATTATGCCGCGCTGCTGAAATCCGGCAGCGATCTGATCATCATGCCGGAAAGCTTTGCTGGAAATGATGATGCAGCCATCGCCGATGTGCACGAACGCCTCGACATGCTGGGCATTCCCATGTTTGTGGATCGCAGCGCTGATGAAGAAACCGAAGCAGCCAAGCTCGAATGGATCAAGGTTTACGGCATCCTGCTGGGTTGTGAAGAAGCAGCGAACGCCTGCTATGAAACGGCGGTTGCCGCACTGGAGGTACAGGCATGAAAAAGCTGTTGATTGCGCTTCTCATTCTGATGCTGGGAACGTCGCCCGCGCTGGCGGCAGGGATTCCCGGTCTCACTTGGGAAGGTAGCATGGAGAAAACCTACGCCACCGAATTCAATGTGGATTACTATGAAGGCGGCTATGCACTGATTGAAGTGATCGACAGTGCAAGTTATCTGGTGGTGCCTGAGGGTATGCCGGTTCCGGAGGGCCTTGATGGAAACATCAGGGTTCTCCAGCAACCGCTTGACAAAATCTATCTGCAGGCAACCTCCGGCATGGCGCTGATCGACCGGCTGGATGCGCTGGACAGCATCCGTCTGGTGGGCACCCGT
>JAGBAU010000015.1 GCA_017938785.1 Clostridia bacterium | reverse complement strand
CGTAGCGGGCGAAGATCTGGGCAATGAACACGACAAACATGATTACAAACGCTGCAACCGGAATGTAGATCTCCACGATATCCCGCAGGATATCCCGGGTTTTGACCAAAGGCTTCATGGGTGTTTCCTCCAATGGCGGAGATCCAGCACATCCCTTGAGGAAAGATGGCTCCGCAGTTTTCTTCACTGTAGGCACCGGCGGGCAGGAAGCCGGCTATCTTAGCGCCTTCTTAGCAAAGCGCCAATCAGCGCTCAGGGTCGCTGTCATAACGGCAGCGACCCCATGCATTTAAATCAGGATAAACGGAAAATGAATTTTCCGGATTAGCCCATGGCGTTTACACGTTCGAGCAGGTCCTTGTCCCAATCTGCGGAGGAAGGATCGGCCAGATAGTAAGCCTGTACGTGCTCTGCGAAAGCATCCAGGTCTGCCTCGTAAACAGACAGGCCCTTCTCCTTGAAGAACTCAACCAGCTCGGCTTCGCGGCCCAGGTTGGTTTCGTCGCAGAACTTGCGGCCTGCTTCTACGCCGCCCTTGATGATTTCCTGCTCTTCAGCGGTGAGTTCGTTCCAGAAATCAACGTTGATTGCGGGCCATACGGAGTCAACCAGATGGTTGGTGATGGTGATGGACTTCTGAACCTCGTAGAACTTAGCGGATTCAACGGTGGGCAGGGGGTTGTCCTGGCCGTCTACAACGCCGGTCTGCAGGGAGAGGTACAGCTCGGAGAAGGAGATGGGGGTGGGGTTGGCGCCGATGGCCTTGCCCAGCAGGATCCATGCATCGGAGTTGGGCATGCGCAGGTTGATGCCATTCAGGTCAGCGGGGGTCTTGATGTGCTTGTCCTCAGACAGGGAGATCTGACGGGAGCCCAGATACCATGCGCCCAGGGGCAGCACGTTCTGCTCTTCACCGATCTTGGCGAAGGCTTCTGCGCCGATTTCGCCGTTCAGAACCTTGGTCATGTGGTCATAGGACTTGAAGGTGTAGCCTGCTGCAAACATGCCTACCCAGGGGGAGCCGGCGGTCAGCCAGGATGCGGAGATCAGGGACATCTGAGCGTCGTTGCCGGCAACTGCGATAACTTCTTCTTCCTGGGTGAAGAGAACAGCGTCGGTGTAAACTTCAACCTGCAGTTCGCCGTTGGAAGCTTCTTCAACGTACTTTTCGAACTCCATCATTGCCTTGGCGTGGGTGTCGGTGGACACTGCGGTCAGGGTGACGGTGATGGTCTTTTCGGCAACTGCGCCGACGAGGGACAGGCTCAGCATGAGAGCCAGAACCAGAGCAAGGATCTTCTTCATGAGATTTTCCTCCTAGAAATATTTCTCCAGCGGCATGCGCCGCAAAGATTCGGTAGGGGGGATTACTTGGAGATTCCGTTTTCCTTCAGGAAGCGGAAGGTTTCCTGGCAGCCCAGTGAGATGTAGGCTATATCATCGCCGCAGCCAATGAAGTTGGCGCCGCGTGCGGCCCATTCCTTCATGGTGATCTTGTCGCCCGCACCCAGGGACACGCCGAATGGCTTGCCTGCGGCCTTGCACTTCTGCGCAAACAGATCGTAGATGGGGAACATCTCCGGATTGCGGGTATCGCACAGGTGGCCGTAGGATGCAGAAAGATCATTGGGGCCGCAAATCAGCAGGTCGATGCCCTCGACAGCCAGGATTTCATCCAGGTTTTCGATGGCGTCCTTGTGCTCAATTTGAAGGATGCGCAGGAAGGATTTTTCTGCGTTTGCAAGGTATTCCTGATTGGTCAGCGCGCCGTACTGGTTGGCCCTGCGGGGACCGAAGCCGCGCACACCCTTGAGGGGGTAAGTGCAGCTGCGAACCGCCTGGCGTGCTTCTTCAGCGGTGCAGACCATGGGCAGGATGATGCCGTCCGGACCCATTTCAAGCACAGGCTTGATGCGCACCGGATCGTTCCATGCCACGCGCACCAGACTTGCGCAGCCGGAGGATGCGCAGGCCATGATGTGGCCCAGGATGGTGTTGAGGTCAAAGGCGGAATGCTCTGCGTCGATCCAGATGGCGTCAAAGCCGTGATAACCGAGCATTTCGGTGATCTCCGGATCGGTAAAGAACACATGGCCGCCGATGACGGTTTCGCCTGCGCGGAATTTCTCGCGCAGCTTTTCAGCGAGAAGTGCCTGCTTCATAACGAATTTCCTCTAACATCAAGATTGCGATAAAAACGGCAAGGCAAGGAAGCAAGCCAATATATGAGGGAGCTTACTTAGCCGTAAGTGACCGATTATATTGGCGCAGCTGACGCTGCAAGCGAAAATTCATTTTCGCGTTTGCCGGGATTTAGCGCGATCGACTTACTTGCAGTAGCGCTCGTAGGCATCGTTGCACAGGGCGTCCATGTTGTAAACCTCGGTCTTGAAGGTTTCGCACAGCAGGGAATCATCCTGTACGCGGGAGAAGGTGGTGATGGGCAGCTTTTCGATTTCCTTGAGATGGAACTTGGAGTTCACGGGGTAGAGCTGGCGTTCGATCAGGGAAGCGATGGACAGAACCTGCTGCACCTTTTCAGCGTTGGGATGATGGATGTTGTTGCACAGCCATACATACAGCTCGGGATGGAAGTTTGCCATGATGCCGCTGTAGCCGGGTGCGCCGTCGCGCATGGACTCCAGCAGGGTGGTGGTGTTGGCGTTGTACATCTTCAGGTTGGTACCTTCGATGGCGGCCAGCTTTTCACGGATGGTAGCGGCGTCGCAGCAGGTATCCTTAAGGAAATAGAAGCGATTGGTCTGGGCGATGTGCTTGATCATCTCAGGGGTCATCAGGCGCTTGTAGGGACGGGGGCATTCGTATGCGCCCAGGTGAACGGCGGGATCGATGCGCTCCAGCAGGCGATCCATGTTCTTCATCCATACATCATCACTCTCGTCTTCACGGGCTGCATGGTTGGTGATGGTGATGACGGCGTTGACGCCGGTTTCAGCCATGGTGTTCAGTTCACGAACCTGATCCTCGAAATCATCGGAGATATGGCCGGAAGCAACTACCGGAACGCGGCCCTTGGCCTGGTCCACAGTAATCCTGGCAATTTCCATGCGCTCTTCAAAGTTCAGCATATGGATTTCGCTGGACTGGCAGGATGCGAAGAGGCCGTTTACGCCGTTTTCAATGTACCACTCGATTAGAGCACGAAGGCCCTGTTCGTCGATTTCACCCTTGGTGGTCATGGGGGTGAGCATGACCGGATAAACGCCGCCCGGGTAATTATTCATAATTGTTAGCCTCCTATTGCTTGTTACAGCAAGATTAACCTGTACTACAATTATAACCCATATATGCGTCAGGTCAATAGTAAAGCTGGAAAATTAACCAAAAAACTAATATGTAAGTTTTGCACTGGGACGAACAAAAAAAGAAATGTGAGCGCACATGCGCTCACATTTCTTCTATTTGATTCCATAGTATACTTCATAATTCTGGCGGGATTGGTTCAAATGTTCAAACATCATCTTTTCCGCCAGTTCCGCATCCCTGGCACGCAGCGCGTTCATGATGCGCTCATGGCGGATGATGGCATCATCGATACCACCCTCGACAAAGATACCGGTTTTGATGATATCCTTGAATACATTGCCCATGGTTTCCACCAGCAGCGCCAGCAGCGGATTTCCGGAAATTTCCGCAAGGCACTGGTGGAAGGCAAAGTCCAAATCCCGCCTCTCCAGAACACCCAGATTGTAGTTGTGCAGGCGCAGACGGGCTTCATCCAGCAGATCCAACTGCTCTTCGCTGGCGCGCTCCACCACGCTGCGGGCAGCAGCGGCCTCCAGGAAGTAGCGCACCTCGTAGATGCTGCTGTAATCGATCTCTTCATCCATCAGAATAATGCGGGAAACCATATGGGAAAGATCCTGCACATCCGGGCGGGTGATATATGCACCGCTGCCGGTGCGGGAGTCGATGAGCCCGCGGGCGCGCAGGATTTTCAGGGCCTCGCGCACCACGGTGCGGCTGGCCTCAAAGCGTTCCGCCAGATGCTGTTCGGAGGGCAGGCGCTCACCCACCCTGCCGCCGGAGGTAATTTCCTCCTCCAGCACGTTGGCGATCTGCTCCGACAATTTGGAGCGCTGATAGCGCTTTCCGTTATTATCCATTTCTGATATACCGTTCTTTCGTATGTGGATTGAATCCATTATAAGCATAAAGGTTGTAACAAAGCAAGTCCCTGCTAAGTATTCGCTAAAAAAATTACATTTGACACACAAAAGCCCATGGGGTTATACTTTTGTTGAACGGAGGAATACAAGTATGATTTACGATACCCTTGAACATATCGCCGCATATCGCGGCCTGAGCGCAAACATGGACCGCGCCATTGAGCTTTTGCAGAACACCAATTTTTCCAACTATGCAGCCGGACGCTACGAGGTGGATGGTTCCAACGTGTTTTTCATGATCCAGGAGCCGGAGCTGCGCCAGGCGGCGGACGCCCAGTTTGAAGCCCATCGCCGCTATGCGGATATCCAGCTGGCCCTCACC
This sequence comes from Clostridia bacterium, assembly GCA_017938785.1. Next base: position 7,031 of record JAGBAU010000015.1, on the reverse strand, counting down.
GACGGCGAAATCATCAACTACCTGCCCCTTGAGCAGGTGGCCAAGTGGTTGCCCTTCGATGAGGACAAGGACATCGGCTTCTCCGATGTGGAGGATAAGGGAATTCCTTTCCCTGTAAACGCAGGCCAGTTCATGATTCTCTATCCCCAGGACGCCCACATGCCCTGTCTGAAGGGCTGTGCGGAGAAAACCCGCAAGGTGGTTGTCAAGGTAAAGCTGTAAACCGTTTTAAAATCGCTTCCCTTAAGGGAAGCGATTTTTATTCCCCGCCCTGCAAACGCATGGTCTCCCTCAGGCCGATTCTTTGGATGGAGGAAAGGTCAAAGGCGATCCGCATCTCCAGGCCATCCACCTCACGCAGGTCTCCGCCCCAGATTTCCCAGTCCGCCAATGCCGCATAGGCCAGGGATTCCGCAGGCATATCATGCGCAAGACGGGAGAAGGCTTCCAGGCTTTCAGGATCATCATGGATAAGCGCGGTCTTTTCGCCCCGGGCCACTTCATACAGCCCGGCCTCATTTTCGCGCGCACCAGCGTAGAGCATGATGGCTGCCGCCAGCGCCAGGGACAGGCGGCGCGGTGCTTCGAATTCCCGCTTTGCCCAATCCCGGATGGGCGGGAGCAGCGTCCAACGGAAATTGTGCATCATGCCGCGTCCCACTTCCAGCAGGGGCATGTTGTTCATGGAGTTTTCCAGTCGGTTGAAGGCTGAAATCACCCAAGGAGTCACCTCTTCCCGGCTCCAGGGCAGCTCGGGCATCACTTCATCAAAGAAGGCATGGCCGATCCAGTCGCGCAGCTTTTCATCCTTGAGCACCTCGGCAAAGGTATCCTTGCCGCAGAGGTAACCCACGGAGACGCACAGAAACACCACGGTGTCAAACACCCTCGCCTTGCGCTCACAGGCCACGGCGAAATCTTCACTTTCACACACAGGCCTGAGCCATGCAGGCACATCACCCTCGGGCGTGCATTTGATCTGGGGCTCCGCCCAGCCGATGAAATCATCCCTGTAGTTCATATCGTGGAGGGCCTTGGCACGCTCAGCTTCATCCAGGCCGCCGCACAGGGTCTCCGCCAGCATCGCACGGAAGGGAAGCTTCCGAATCCATTCAGAGAATTGTGCATCGTTCTTCCAGCCGGAGCACAGGGCTTCCATAGCTTCTTCTATGGAAACTGCCTGAACCTGCGCACCCATGCGCAGCACCACCGGCGCAGGAAGCTGCTTCTCCCAGCGGGCATACAGGAAGCGTGCAAGCTGTGCAAGAACCACATCATTGCAGTTAGCGGACAGGAAGATAACTTCCAGTTCAGGTTCGGCGGCATAATCAATCGCTTCTTCCGGGTTTACGGCCTTCAGGATGGACTGCACCACCCGCTCCTCGGAGGTATGGCTGCCGTCCTCGTTGTCGCCGCGCACCAGCAGGGTAAACATACCGTCCTGGGCATTGAGCGCATCCGCGGCAGCAGTGATGCACACTGCACCTGCATCCGCGCCCTGTTCGTTTGCGCGATCCAGCAGGCGGGCTGCTGCGCCCAGCATCATCTGGTCCGCGCCAAAGATCGCCGCACGCAGGGTCTGCGGCCGGCGATCGGCAATTTCATAGCGTTCCATCATGGAGCGATTCAGTTGAACCATCTTTTCCTCCGGTTACTGTTGATCCACCGCCAGAGTAATTTCCATTTCCTCATTGGCGGTTACGATCACCGAATAGGTTTCCTCTGCCGCCGCATCGGGCTCCCAGAGGTTGGAATAATTGAACATCAATACGGCCGTGCCCGGCTTTTCCACCTTGAACTGATAGGTGATGTTTCCGCCGGCGCCCTCCAGCATATCATCGGTGGGAATATATTCCTCGCTGATGAAGCTGGTCACGCCGGTCATGTCCTCCTGGTAAGCCCAGCTCCAGCCGGTGGTGGGATTGGAGGGCAGGATGATCATGAGCATATGATCATCGGAAAAGACCTCCGCCCAGCGAACTTCATTCTTGCCGCTTTCATCCACATTCACGGTACAGATGACGGACTTCTCCGGAACAGCCACATCATAATTCAGGCCATAGTTGAAGATGATCTCTGCTGTACCCGGCTTGTTCACATTGAAAAAGAAGCTGTGGTGGCCACCGTCCTCGTTTTCCTCAACCAGCTCTTCCATGGGCTCTGCGAGCACGCCGTTGTCATCGTATTCACAGGTCCACTCGTAGCTGGCGGAGGTATCCGCCCAGAGGGATACATGAACGGGCTGGAATTCCGGCTGAACCTCCTCAGCGCAGGCAGCGCCCAGCAGCAGGCACAGAGCCAATGCCATTGCCAGATGCATGTATTTCTTCATATGTACATGCCTCATGCCAGGATGGAGGGAACTTCCTTACCCAGGAACTCTGCCAGACCATCCACGATGAGCTGGTGATCGCACTCGTGGGGCAGGCCGGAGGTGAGCACATAGCCGATCACCTTACCTGCGGCATTCTTCAGCGGGAAGCAGCCGCCGCACAGGGCGAAGTTGTTCACATTTTCAAATTCGGGTTCCATGGGACGCAAGCCCTCGGCAACCTCCACCAGGGAACGGATGGAGCTGACGCCGGTCATGCGGCAGGTGTTGAGCTTCTTATCCATCCACCAGTTGTTGTTGGTGCTGGTTCCATCCATCAGGAAGGAGAAGGTGATCTGGCCGCAGGTGATGATGCGGATACCTGCGGGCTTCTGATATTTTTCAGCAGCCAGTCCGGCAATGATGGTGCCCAGTGCAAGGCAATCCTTTGCAGACATGCTCTCCACGCGCAGGGTTTCTTCCTGAACCTTGATTATATCCAGCCATTCCGGGCAATAACGATTGAACTCCATTTCGATTCCTCCCCATAATAGTTCTGGTATTATTCTACCATAGAATCCGGAAAGTGCAAGTAAAAGACATCCCAAACATTAGAAATCCGGCCCATTCCTGCCTGGCCGGATTTCGTGCTCCGGAATGCAGCTTCTACAGGAAAGAAGCGCAGAACACCCAGCCCTCTAATCTATGGGGCTGGGTGTTCGTCAATCAAACCGCGCCAGCGAAGTGGCAGCGGCGCCTCGCCGCTCACTCGTCGAGGTCGAATTCGTCGTCGTCCTCGTCGTCGGGCTCTTCGATGATGGCGGGCTGCTCTGCCACATTCTTGGCAAAGCTTTCGCGGATGAGCTTTTCAATCTCATCGTAGGTATCGGGATTGTCCATCAGCCACTTGCGGGCATTGTCGCGGCCCTGGCCGATGCGTTCGCCGTTGTAGGAATAGTATGCGCCGGCCTTCTTGATCAGGTCGCGTTCCACGGCCAGATCCAGCAGCTCGCCGGAAGAGGAGATGCCCTCGCCGTAGAGGATGTCCACGATACAGGTCTTGAAGGGCGGTGCAACCTTGTTCTTCACGACCTTGATCTTGGTGCGGTTGCCGATGATTTCGCTGCCTTCCTTGATGGCCTCACCCTTGCGGATGTCCAGGCGCACGGATGCATAGAACTTCAGGGCCTTACCACCGGTGGTGGTTTCGGGGTTGCCGTAGATTACGCCAACCTTTTCACGCAGCTGGTTGATGAAGATGGCCACGGCGTTGGTCTTTGCGATGACACCGGCCAGCTTGCGCAGAGCCTGGCTCATCAGGCGGGCCTGCAGGCCCACATGGCTGTCGCCCATATCGCCTTCGATTTCGGCCTTGGGAACCAGTGCGGCAACGGAGTCGATAACCACGATATCAATCGCGCCGGAGCGTACCAGTGCTTCGCAGATATCCAGGGCCTGTTCGCCGTTGTCCGGCTGGGCCACGTACAGCTCGTCGATATCCACGCCCAGCTTCTCGGCATAGACGGGATCCAATGCGTGCTCGGCGTCGATGAATGCAGCAGTGCCGCCCATCTTCTGGGCCTCGGCAATGCAGTGCAGCGCAACGGTGGTCTTACCGGAAGATTCCGGTCCATAGATCTCCACGATGCGGCCCTTGGGAAGTCCGCCTACGCCCAGGGCAAAGTCCAGCTGCAAGGAACCGGTGGGAACAACTTCCACCTGCATCTTCTCTGCGGCGTCGCCCAGCTTCATAACGGAGCCCTTGCCGAAATCCTTCTCAATCTTGCCCAGCGCGATTTCCAGCGCCTTCTTGCGATCCTCGCCGAACTTCGGGGCTGCGGCCTTCTTTTCAGCCTTCTTGTCTGCTGCCATCTATTTCTACCTCCATGGGAAATTATCTGCGAATATTATAACACATCTCCGAATTGAATACTATCGAACATATGTTTAATTTTATTTGGCCGCAATACGAAATCCGGGTCACAATTCATGACCCGGATTTCGGTTGAATCAATAAACGTCGGTATAACGGGAGGAAACCCAGCCGACCTTGCCGTTGAAGTTTACCCTGTACCAGGTTACGCCGCGCTCGTCCACGGAGCTGCTGTTCAGGTAGGTACCTTTCTGGCCTTCCTTCATCACGCCGATTTCATTGCCGTTGAGGTTGGGCGCGGTGCGGATATTGCAGTTGCCGCCCACGGCCTGAACGGTATTGTAGTTGTTGTAGAGCTCGCTGTAGCGGGAGGATACCCAGCCGGCCTTGCCGTTGAAGCTCACCTTATACCAAACCACGCCGCGGTCATCCACGGAGCTGCCGTTCAGATAAGCAGCGGTCTGGCCTTCCTTCATGGCGCTCAGCTTGCCGCCGTTGAGGCTGGGAGAGGTGCGCAGATACACATCGCCGCCCACTGCCTTCACGTAGGCAGAGGAGGCGCTGGAGAAATCGGGAAGCATGACGCTTGCACCATACAGCTTGGAATAGCGGGAGGATACCCAACCGGTATCGCCCTCGAAATTGACATAGTACCAGATCACGCCGCGGTCGTCCACAGCGCTGCTGCCGAGGTAGGAAGCAGTTTCGTTTTCCTGCATGGCGTCAACCTTGCCTCCGTTGAGGGTGGGAGCATTGCGCACATACACATCGCCGCCTGCAGCCTGTACATAGCCTGCAGCCAGAGCCGTGCCGGTGAGCGCAATCAGCAAAATTGCAACAACCAGGCTGAAAAGGATATTCTTCTTCATTTTCGTTTCCTCCTTACAGTGTGCTCTTCAGGTATGCGGCTGCATCCATCTCCAGGCCCATATCCCACAGGAAGGAGCAGGAGAGATACTTGTCGCGGATATCACGGGCGCCCAGATAGGCGTTGACCACGTCTTCATCGCAGATGTCCAGGTCCTTAGGCTCGACAGGCATGCCGGTGCCCTTCATGGCACCGTAGAGTTCATCATAGGCAGGAAGTTCTTCATCGATGATTTTGAGAATCTCATCCCAGTTTTCGCACAGAGCATCGATGCGCTTGGCCAGACGGTCGGGATCGTTCTTGTGAACCTTTCCCTCCACGCGGATGATCTCATCGGAAGCCTTACCGAAGATGCGCTTCACCTGAGCCTCCCACTTATCGTAATCGAAAGCGGCGGCATGCTTAAGCATCTTTTCGCGGTCGGGCTTCTGCTGCTTTACATATTCATAGAGGCGCATACTCATCACCGTACCCACGCCGACCATGATGCCGTGCAGGTCGTAGGGAAGGCCGCGCTCCAGGGCCATCATTTCCCACATGTGGGAGAAATAATGCTCGATACCGCTGGCGGGACGGCTGCAGCCTGCAAAGGCCATGCCCAGACCTGCGATTACCAGGCCGTCTGCCACAGCGAGAACCGCATCGGGATCGCGCTGCATGAGCTTATCCACGTTGGCGGAAATCTTCCTGAGCGCCGCACGCATCAAATCCGCGATGGCTTCGCAGTAGTATTCGCCGGTAATCAGGTTGGTGATGCGCCATTCGCAGATAGCCACATACTTGGCAACCATATCGCCGTAGCCGGCCCACAGCATGCGCATGGGAGCCTGAGCCATGATTTCCGCATCCAGCAGGATGCCCTGGGGGCACTGGTTGTTGAGGGAAACCTTCACGTGGTCCAGTTCCATGGAGGAGGTGGCGGAAGCAAAGCCGTCCATGCTGGGAGCGGTACCCACGATGGCGTTCACGCGGCCGGACTTGAAGGCGACTTCCTTGCAGGTGTCGTTGATCACGCCGGAGCCCACGCCGAGGATCAGGTCGCAGGAATTATCCAGGTGCATCAGCACGTTGCCCACTGTCCACTCGTCCGGGCCGGGCTTTTCAACAGGCAGCACGTACAGGGTGTAGGGAACGCCCGCAGCCTTCAGCACTTCACACACCTTTTCGCCTGCAGCCTTATAGGTGCTCTGGTCGCAGAGAACGAAAGGCTTCTTCGCGCCCAGCGCCTCGACCATTTCCGGCACACAGGAAACCACGCCTCGGCCGGTCTTAACATAGCGGATGCTGACCGCGTGATGATGACCGCATTCACAATCGAAACCCTTGGGATCAATGAGTTCAGCGATGGTTTTATTGGTAAGATCCAGCATGATTGTTTCCTCCCATCCTTTGACAAAAGGGCGGACATGGAGTCCGCCCTTACGATTGTATATTACTTGCCGATGACAGCCTTGATGCGGCGTACGCCTGCGGAAGAGGCCTCTTCCTTCTTGATCTTGAAGGAGACCAGATCGCCGGTGTTGGTGGCATGGGGACCGCCGCAGATTTCCTTGGAGAACTCGCCCATGGTGTAAACCTTGACGCGCTCGCCGTACTTGGATTCGAACAGACCAATGGCGCCCTGAGCCTTGGCTTCGGCAACGGTCATCTCTTCGCAGATGATGGGAGCCTTGGCATTGATGGCCTCGTTGACCAGCTTTTCGACCTCAGCCTTTTCCTCATCGGTCATCTTGCGGCCGAAGGAGAAGTCGAAGCGGAGACGCTCGGCGGTGATGTTGGAGCCCTTCTGTGCAACTTCGTTGCCCAGAACCTTGCGCAGGGCGGCCTGCAGCAGGTGGGTAGCGGTGTGCAGCTTGGCGGTTTCTTCGCTGTTGTCGGCCAGACCGCCCTTGAAGCGCTGCTCTGCGCCGGCGTGGCTGGTTTCCTGATGCTTCTTGAAGCGCTCGGCGAAGCCTTCCTCGTCAACGCTAACGCCCTTT
>JAGBAU010000164.1 GCA_017938785.1 Clostridia bacterium | reverse complement strand
GCATCAACGCCGATGCTTTCATCGAGTCCAACTACAACCAGAAGGCTTCTCAGGAAAAGGCTGCTGAGCTGATGAAGACCTATCCCGACCTGAAGGGCATGTTCGCCACTTCCGCAACCGACCTGCCCGGCTATGCTCTGGCAGTTGAAGAAGCCGGCAAGCAGGACGAAATCGTCGTAGCTGGCAATGGCGTTCCGAACGCAAACAAGGACTATCTGGCTTCCGGCGCACTGGACGTTCTGGGCACCTGGGATCCCGCTGACACCGGCATCGTAATGTGCAAGGTTGCTGAAATGGTCAAGGCCGGCACCGAAATCACCGACGGCATGGACCTGGGCATCGCTGGCTACAATGCTGTTAAGCTCGATGGCAACATGATCATCGGCCAGGCTTGGAAGGACATCACCATTGATTCTCCCGAAAGCGATTGGTTCTAAGCTGATTTTTCAGGCTGTTTCATTCTTCGGGTGAAACAGCCTGAACTTTTTCTTTTGAGTATTATAAAAATGAGGGTTGGAATATGAATACACCCATCTTGGAATTGAAGGGAATCAACAAATCGTTCACGGGCCACCGGGTTCTGCATGATATCGATTTGAAGATCTATCCCGGTGAAGTACTGTGTCTAGTGGGTGAAAATGGATGCGGCAAATCCACGCTCATCAAGATCATCTCCGGCGTATACGAGCCGGACTCCGGCAGCGTATCTCTCAACGGCGTCCATTTCCCCAAACTCAATCCCGTTGTATCCATCAAGCAGGGCGTACAGGTTATCTATCAGGATTTCTCCGTATTCCCGAACCTGTCCGTAGCTGAAAACATCTCCCTGGGCATGCAGCTGGTGGCCGGCAACAAGCGTATGCATTGGAAGGAAGCCCGCGTGCTTGCAAAGAAGGCCCTGGACACCATCGGCATCACCATGGACCTGGACGAAGAAGTGGGCAGACTGTCCGTTTCTCAGAAGCAGATTGTGGCTATTTCCCGCGCCATCCTGCAGGAAGCCAAGCTCATCATCATGGATGAGCCCACAACTGCCCTCACAAACAAGGAAATCGAGCGCCTGTATGAAATCATCCGGGGGCTTTCTGCCAAGGGCATTTCCGTCGTTTTCGTAAGCCACAAGCTGGACGAGGTATTTGCGGTGTGCGACCGCATCGCCGTCATCCGCAACGGCGAAATGGTTGCAGACGAATATGCCGATAAATTCGAAAAGGAAAACCTGGTCTATTACATGACCGGCGAACGCATCGCCGAGAATCCCTTCACCTATACCGGCACCTCCGATACCCCCACCCTGAAGGTGGAGAGTCTGTGCCAGAAGGACTTCTTTGAAAACATCAGCTTTGAAGTGTATCCGGGTGAAATCCTGGGCATCACCGGCCAGCTGGGCAGCGGACGCACGGAGCTTGCAAAGGTGCTCTTCGGCATCGGCAAGACCACCGGCGGCAAGATCTATGTCCACGGCCAGGAGCAGCACTTCAAAAACATCCAGGACGCCAAGAAGGCCCGTATCGCCTACGTGCCGGAGGACCGCCTGTCCGAGGGTCTGTTCATGCAGCGCAGCCTGAAGGACAACTTCTCCGCCGCCACCATCGACCACAAAAAGAAAAAGAACGGCCTTGTGGACTTCAAGAAGGTGACGGACGAAGCCATCCGCCGCATCAAGGAGCTCAATATCAATGCATCCGGCCCGGATGTGCTGGCCAGCACCTTCTCCGGCGGCAACCAGCAGCGCATCGTAATCGGCAAGTGGCTGGCCACCGATCCGGAAATCCTGATCCTCAACGGCCCCACCGTAGGCGTTGACATCAAGAGTAAGAGCGAAATCCATCGCATCCTGCGCGATCTGGCCGCAAAGGGCATGTGCATCGTGCTGATTTCCGATGACGTCGGCGAACTGCTGAGCACCACCAACCGCATCCTGGTTATGAACGGCGGCCGCATCATCTTCGAGAGCCAGACCGCCGAAACCAATGCGACGATCCTGAACCAGAAGATTCTTCAGGATATGTCGGGAGAGGAGCAGGGAAAATGAGTATCCAAAAGAAATTCAACAAATTCCTGCGTTCCAGTGAATTCATCGTATTGATCATCCTCGTGCTGGTCATGACCGCTTTCTACCTGCTCAACCCCACCTTCCTGACCCTGCGCAACATGTTCGACCTGCTGCGCACCATGATCGTAACCGGCATCTTCGCCTGCGGCGTCATGATGGTCATCATCAGCGGTGGTATCGATATGTCGTTCATGGCAATCGCCATCTGCAGCGCATACATCACCATCCGCTTCTCCATCGCCAATGCACCGGGCCTTCCCTTCGTTGTGCTGGCTCTGATCTCCATGGTGATCGGTATCCTGCTGGGCATGTGCAACGCCTTCCTGGTGAACACATTTGAAATGCCCATCTTCATCGCCACGCTGAGCCTTGCCACCACCGTGCGCGGCCTGATGCTGGCCTTCGTAGGCAACGACTACATCCCCAGCCCGGATATGCCGCCGGCCACCATCGCCTTCTCCAAGATGTATTGCTTCAACACCGTGGACGCCAGCGGTTCCACATTCGGCCTGCACTTCTCGGTGTTCATCATGCTGGGCGTGATGGTGCTGACCCACCTGATCATGCGCCACACCATCATCGGACGCGGCATCTACGCCCTGGGCGGCGACTCCGTATCCGCTTCCCGTATCGGCTACAACATCAAGCGTCTGCGCATGTTCCTGTACGGCTATGCAGGGTGCCTGGCTGGTCTGGGCGGCCTGATCTACGTATCCAACAACCGCATGGCTGACCCCATGAGCTTCCAGGGCGAAGAACTGACGGTTATCGCCGCGGCGGTTCTGGGCGGCACCAGCATCTCCGGCGGACGCGGTACGGTCCTGGGCGTATTCCTGGGCCTGATGCTTACCAACGTGATCAACAACAACCTGGTCATCATCGGCATCGACAGCTACTGGCAGAAGTTCACCTTCGGCCTGCTGGTTATCATCGCCGTGGTCATCCAGTCCATCCGCGCCAAGCGTGCGGCAAAGATGTAAAGGAGGTGCACCATGACTGAGAACAAGAAAAAGAATTGGTTCTCCAAGATCAATTCCAATACCAAGCAGCTGCTGTGCATCTGCGTGATCATCTTCGTGGTCTTCTCCTTCCTGAAGCCTTCCCGCTATCCCACGCTGCGCAACCTGGAATCCATGTGCTTCCAGTTCCCCGAACCCGGCCTGTTCACCCTGGGCATTGCCATCACCATGCTCACCGCCGGCGCCGACCTGTCCATCGTAGCCGTCGGCAACCTGGTGGCCACCCTGTGCGGCATGCTGTTTTTGAACGTCATGCCTGCCGAAGCCACAGCCGGCACCCAGCTGGGCTTTGTGGTTCTGTGCTTCGTGATCGCACTGGCCGTCGGCCTGATCTGCGGCTGTCTGAACGGCTTGCTGGTTGCAAAGCTGGGCATCTTCCCCATCCTGGCAACCCTGGGCACCCAGAACCTCTACACCGGCATCAGCTCCGCCCTCACCAAGGGTCAGGGCGTATTCGGCACCTTCCCGGAGGCGCTGATCTTCCTGGGCAGCGGTAAACTGTTCGGCTTCTTGCCCATGCCGCTGCTGATCTTCCTGATCGCCCTGATCGTGATCACCATCATCATCCACTACTCCCCCCAGGGCATGAAGACCCAGTGGTTCGGCAGCAACCGCCGCGCCAGCTTCTACTGCGGCATCGACAATGTGCGCACGGTGTTCACCACCTACGTCATGTCCTCCCTCATCGGCGCGCTGACGGGCATCCTGATCCTTGCCCGCACCAACAGCGCCAAGTACGACTACGGCACCAGCTACGTAATGCAGGCCATGCTCGCTTCCGTACTGGCAGGCGTATCCCCGCTGGGCGGCAAGGGCTACATTCCCAACATCCTGCTCTCCGCACTCAGCATCCAGATGCTGGATTCCGGCTTCAACTTCCTGCGCGTATCCAGCTTCGTGCGCAGTTCCACCTACGGCATCCTGCTGATCATCAGCATCGCCATCGAATACGCCCGTGAGGCCCTCAAGCGCCGCAGAGACGTAAAGCGCGCCGAACAGCTTGCCCAGCAGAGCAAGTAAGCTGCATCCCCACTTTGAAGAAATCAGAGGTATGAATATGACGAGAAACCAGTATATCGAAGATATCAGCATCGCCGGAAGAAAAAAGGAAATTGATATCAAGCTCGCCCGCGTGCGCAATATGCTCCAGCAGAACGACGCCGAGGCCCTGGCACTACAGCTGCATCCCAACTTCAGCTGGATGACCGCCGGCGCCAAGAACTTCGTCGCCAACTGCTTCGACGCAGGCGCCACCACCCTGCTGATCACCATGCAGGAATGCTTCGCCATCTGCAACGTGATCGAAGCGCCCCGCCTGATCCAGGAAGAGCAGTTCGCCGACCTGGGCTTCACCGTACTCTCCTATCCCTGGCAGGAGAACCGCCTGGAAGAGTATATCTCCAAGCACGTTTCCTCCATGGACAAGGTGATCAGCGACGTAGCCATCGGCTGCGCCCGCGTCCGCGGCGACCTGATCAAGCCCCTGCGCCTGCAGTTCACCGAAAACGAAATCGCCCGCTACATGTACCTGGGCGACAAGCTGAGCCGCGCCATGGAAGCTTACATGTCCAACCTGCGCCCCGGCATCACCGAGCTGGAATTCGCAGGCGGTATCTCCAAGGAGATTTGGCCCCACGGCATCGAACAGGTTATGCACCTGGTATCCTTCGATGAGCGCGCGGACCTGTACCGCCATGCCCTGCCCACCAACAAGAAGCTGGAGCATAACGTAATCGTTTCCATCAACGGCCGCTACAAGGGCCTGATCGTCACCACCAGCCGCATGGCCTACCTGGGCAATCCCTCCGAGGCCTTCGTAAAGCAGTACAACGATTGCTGCGAAATGGAATGCCTCACCGCCAGCCTGGCCAAGCCCGGCGTGGATGAAATCGATCTTTACAACACCCTGCGCCAGGCCTACATCGACCGCGGCTATCCCACCATGTTCGACAAGCACGGTCAGGGCGGCTGCCAGGG
>JAGBAU010000163.1 GCA_017938785.1 Clostridia bacterium | reverse complement strand
GGGCTACTACAAGATGCCCCTGGCCACCCGCTCTGCCATCGACGAGGACGGCTGGCTCCACACCGGCGATTTGGCCTGCAAGACCCCCGAGGGCAACTACCGCATCACCGGCCGCCTGAAGGACATGATCATCCGCGGCGGCGAAAACATCTATCCCAAGGAGATCGAGGAATTCATCTACACCCATCCCAAGGTATCCGACGTTCAGGTCATCGGCGTTCCCGACGAGAGCTACGGCGAGGAAATCATGGCCTGCATCATCCTCAAAGAGGGTGAGGAAATGACCATGGAGGAGATGAAGCAGTACATCCGCGACCATATGGCCCGCCACAAGGTACCGCGCTACATCGACTTCGTGGAGGGCTTCCCCATGAACGCCGCCGGCAAAATCCTTAAGTACAAGATGCGCGAAGAGGCCATCGAAAAGCTCAAGCTGCAAAAGGCCGCAAGCATCGAAACTGCATAAGAATACCGAAATTTCCCTTCAGGAGCTTCCAGCCCGCGAAATTGCTCCGCAATTACGCTATTCTTACAATCACTTACTCCTGCGCTGCGAAGAAAACCTTCGCAGCGTATTTTTGTCTTTTTTTCAACACAGAATTGTCGCTGAATGGTAAAGCTGCCACATTGACTTCACAATCCCATTCTTCTATAATGAAAATAGGATTATTATAGACAAATGTTAATTTCATTTGTTCACTGACAAAAGCTGCATTTTTCGCGTCTATATATACAGAACGCAATGCATACCCGCCCCCGTTTGGAGGAATTTTCCATGAAGAAACGACTGACCGCCCTACTGCTGGTGCTGTGCCTGAGCATAGGCATACTGCCCGCAGCAAAGCCCGCCAAAGCGGCGAGCTTTACGGTTTATGTCATATCCAATACATTACCGGTATACAAAGGGGTTTCCACATCCGCCAGGGTGCTCGGAACCATGTCCTTCGGTGAAAGCCTGATCTGCATCGCTTACAACAGCAGCTGGGCCGCCGTTCAGAATGCCCAGGGCCAAATCGGCTACTGTAAGATCACGGGCCTGTCCAATGTAAACCCCAACACCCTCCGCAAAACCGCATACATCACGGCAAACAACGTGCCCATCTACCGCAAGCCCAGCACATCCTCCGGCGTGATGATGAAGCTCAAGCTCAATTCCAAATATGCAGCCGTGGCCGTTACTCCCGACAAAAACTGGGTGCGCCTGCAAAACGGCAGGTATTTCGGCTATGTGCAGAGCCAATACATATCCGCCTCGCCCGTCAGCTCCGGCGGCAATGTCAATCCCCCGAGCGTTTCAACCGGCACCGTTTACATCGTATCCAACACCCTGAAGGCCTACGCAAGCGCCTCCACCTCCTCCAGATGCCTGGGCACCATGTCCTATGGTGAAAACATGACCCTGCTGGGCAGCACCGGCAGCTGGGCGCGCATCCGCAATTCCTCCGGCGCGGTGGGTTACTGCCTGCTCAGCGGCCTGTCCACGAAGAATCCCAATTCCTACAACGAAAAGGTTTATATCAACGCCAACAACGTCCCCGTTTACCGCAAGCCCCTCACCTCTTCGGGCGTGATGATGAAGCTCAAGCGCAATTCCGCCTATACCGCCGTGGCCATCACCGCCGATGGTGCATGGACCCGCCTGAAGAACGGCAAGTACTACGGCTATGTGCAGTCCAAATACATCAGCGGCTCCATCATTGAGGATGAACCCGAAATTGACGAACCGGTTGAGATTCCCTCCGAGGAAGTTACCGAAACCGTCTATGTATCGGAAAACACCGCCAAGTTCTACGCAGAGCCCGATTCCACCTCCAAGGTCCTGGGCACCATGTGCTTCGGCCAGAGCCTGGGCCTGATCAGCGTGGACGACGGCTGGGCGAAGGTGAAGAATGACAACAGCACGGTGGGCTACTGCCGCTATATGGACATTACCCGCTACGATCCCAACACCCTGTCCACCATCCTGTATGCTGTGCGTGACGACGTGAAGGTCTATACCCAGCCTGCACAGAGCGCTTCTGTAAGCTCCACCCTACAGATCAACGACGCCCTCACCATGGTTGCAACCACGCCGGACGGCCTGTGGGCCCGCCTGAGCATGGGCGACGGCAAGTATGCCTACGGCCTGCTGGTGGACTTCTCCGAAAAGAAGGTCGCCGAGGATGATTCCCCCATCAAGGACATCACCCCCAAGACCATTTACATCACCTCCACCCTCCTGCCTTGTTACGCCCAGAACAACACCTCCTCCAAGATCCTGGGCACCATGTCCTTCGGTGAATCCTTCACCTGCACGGGCAGCGGCGAGGGCTGGGCGCGCATCGTAAACGGCGACGGCGATGTTGGCTTCTGCAAGGAGGACGGCATTTCCTCCACCAATCCCAACACCTACAGCGTAACCCTCTACGCCCAGGCTGCCGGTGTAAAGATATACAAGAAGCCCTCCACCTCGGCAAGCGTGCTCTCCACCCTGTCGCTGAACGCAAAGATTACCGGCGTTTGCCAGTCCACGGACAAGACCTGGATCCGCCTGAAATCCGGTTCGGAATACGGCTATGTGCAGGCCAAGGAAGTGGCAACCACCCAGGTGATCAGCAATACGGCCAACGCCAAGATCGCCAAGGTCATCGAAATCGCCCGGGCACAGTACGGCACAAAATACATCTATGCCGCGCAGACCCCCGGCTACGGCTTCGACTGCTCGGGCCTCACCTATTACAGCTTCAAACAGGGCGCAGGCATCGCCCTCAAGCGCACCGCGCTGAGCCAGGCCACCGACAGCCGTTATCCCAATGTGAGCCGTTCCGACCTCAAGGCGGGTGATTTGGTGTTCTTCAACACCGTGGATGATTCGGACAACTACGACCACGTGGGCATCTACCTGGGCGGCGATCAGTTCATCCACGCCTCCTCCGGCGCAGGAAAGGTCACCATCAGCGAGCTCAGCAAGAATCCCTACTATAACCGAACCTATTCCGGCGCAAAGCGCATTATACAATAAACACCCGGACAAAACCGGGCAGCTTCAGCTGCCCGGTTCTTTATGCCCACAAATGGGCGCAATCCTGACAATTCCGGGATTCGGTTGACCCTGCCATCCCTGCAATGCTATAATACATGCGATTAAATGAGGGAAATATGCTCTCACTGCCTGTACAACACTTCCTTTGAGGAGGATTCGGAATGAAAAAGATCTTGTGTATGCTTCTGGCTCTGATGCTGCTGTTGGGCATGGCCTGCGCTGAATCCGCCGCCACCGAAGCGCCTGCGGCACCCGAGGCCAGTGCGGCACCCGAGGCCAGTGCGGCACCCGTTGAAGCGCCTGCTGAGCCGGTGGTTCTTGGCTTCGAGGACGGCTTTTCCCTGGAGCTGCCCGCGGGCTGGAAATACTATGCCCTCAACGATGAAATGGCCGCGCAGGGCGTGCTCTACTGCCTGAGCGATGCAAGCGCACAGCGCTGGCTCTACATCCAGAGCTGGGACACCGATTGCGCGGATATCGATTCCCTCCAGGATCTCATTGACCGCACCGCCATGCCCCAGACCTCCGGCATCTACACCTTCAACGGCACCGATTTCGTGATCTACGATCTGGTGGAAGGTGATGTGAGCTGCTGCGCCGCGCTGGTGGACGGTCGCGTGCTGAACTTCGTGTTCACACCCCAATCCGACGCCGCCTTCATGGCCACTGCCACCCAGATCATCGGCAGCTTCGGCGTGCTGGCAAAATGAGCATAAAAAAATGACCTCCCGGATGGGTGGTCATTTTTTATGCGCTTACCACAGCGCCGTGCCCAGTTCGATGGTCTTCAGGGCTTCTTCCAGGGTGGGGCAATTCTCCACGCCGCCTGCACGCTGTACGCTCAGGGCGCCCACGGCGTTGCCCATCTTCATGCAGCCCGCAATATCCTGTCCGTTCAGATAGGCATACAGGAAGCCCGCGTCGAAGCTGTCGCCCGCTCCGGTGGTCTCCACCAAGCGGGTGGGATATCCCGGGAAGTGCTGTACGTCCTTTGAACCCTTCGCGCAGTAGTAGCTGCCGTTTCCGCCGCACTTGACCACCACATTGCAGCCCAGCTGCGCCAGTGCGATGGCGCCCTTCACGGGATCGCTTTCGCCGGTGATGGCCTCGGTTTCGGATTCGTTCGGGAAGAAGAAGTCCGTGTGCTTCAGAACATCGTCCAGATACGCATGCCAGTTACCACTCTCATCCCAGCCTGCATCCAGGGAGGTGGTCATGCCCATTGCATGAGCTTTCTCATAGGCCGCTGCCAGACCGGATTGGATGGAAGGATTCAGATAGAACGAAGGCATGTGCAGATGCTTTGCATCGGCCTTCTCCAGGGGTATATCCGCCGCATCGAAGGCGTTGATGGTATCGCCGAAGTAGGTGATCATGGCGCGGTCGCGGTCGTTGCTCAGGCTCAGGGTCACGCCTGTGCGGTACTTCTCGGAAATATCGATAAAGCCGGTTTCCACGCCGTAGCGCTCCAGAGCACGGAGCATGATATCGCCGAAGCGGTCCTTGCCCAGCTTGCTGAATACAGCCGTCTTCAGGCCCAGGCTGGCCGCCGTGCAGATGGTGTTGCCGGTGGAACTACCCGCCAGTTCTTCATAGCTGTTGGAAATGATTTCCTTGCCGAACACAGGGGCCTGCTGAAGTCCACCCATGAAAACATCCACATTCAATTCGCCAACAATGAGTATATCAAGCATTTTGCATGCCTCCTGCCATTTCTAACTTGATAATAGTTCTTCATGCAATCCTGTTTTTCCTGCCTGTTTGGTTAAAAAAGCGCTAGAGAACTTAACATATTGCTCTCATAATGAAGACAGTACTAAGGGAGGCGCGCAGCATATGACCCAGGCAGAGCAGCACTACAAGAAAATGACGGAGACTCCGGTGGAGAAGCTGATTCTCTCCCTGTCCATTCCCACCATCATCTCCATGCTGATTTCCAATATCTACAACCTGGTGGACACCTACTTTGTGGGCACCCTGGGCGTAAGCGCCAGCGGCGCCGTAGGCGTGGTGTTCACACTGATGAGTATCCTGCAAGCCATCGGCTTCACCCTGGGGCACGGTGCAGGCAGCGTCACCTCCCGCCTGCTCGCCCAGAGGGACACAGATACTGCCTCTCACTACGTTTCCACCAGCTTCTTCCTGGCCCTTTTCATGGGTCTGATGCTCACCATACTCGGCATTCCGCTGATCAGCCCGCTGATGCGCTTGCTGGGCAGCACGGAAACCATACTCCCCTACGCCCGGGATTACGGCCTGTACATACTGCTGGCTGCGCCGGTGATGGTTGCATCCCTGGTGCTCAACAACGTTCTGCGCTATGAGGGCAAGGCCTTCTACGGCATGATCGGCCTCACCATCGGCGGCGTGCTGAACATGATCGGCGATCCCATCTTCATCTACGGCTTCGACATGGGCGTTGCAGGCGCCGGCCTTGCAACGGCGCTGAGCCAGTTGATCGGCTTTTTGATCCTGCTGTTCATGCACAGGCACCACGCCCAGAGCAAAATCTCCATCCGAAACGTGCGCCTGAAGGGCTGGCTCGTGGGCGACATCGTGACCACCGGCATGCCCAGCATGATCCGCCAGGGCATGACCAGCATCTCCTCCGGCATCCTGAACAGCTGTGCCGGCATGTACGGCGACGCCTGCGTTTCGGCCATGGCCATCACCGGCCGCTGCCAGTTCTTCATGCTGAGTATCGCGCTGGGCATCGGCCAGGGCTTCCAGCCGGTGGCCGGCTTCAACTACCAGGCAAAGAAATACGCCCGACTGCGCCGGGCGTTCCGGTTCACGATGCTCTCCGGTATCGCGGTATTGATGGTGGTATGCGGCATCGGCTGCATCTTCGCCCCCCAGCTGGTGGGCCTGTTCCAGGATGACGGCGAGGTGCTGCGCATCGGCTCCCTGGCCCTGCGCTTCGCCAGCATCAGCCTGATCTTCACGCCCATCAATATCGCGCCCAACATGCTGTTCCAGACCGCAGGCTTCAAGCTGCGCGCGCTGCTCACCGCATGCCTGCGCAGCGGCGTGTGCTTCATTCCCATGCTGCTCATTCTGCCGCCCGTTCTGGGCGAACTGGGCATCCAGCTCTCCCAGCCCATTGCGGACATAACCAGCAGCCTGATCACCATCCCCTTCGCGGTTCAGTTCTTCCGGAAGATTCCCCGGGAGGATGTGCACGTGGCGATGGACGACATCGCTTAGAAGGCGTCGCATGCAAGCGATATTTCATCATAGGCAAAATGAATATACACGGGCGCGGACTCCTCAAAGGCTGCCGCCGCCTGCTTCCAATCTACGCCGCTGATTCCGATCACGGCGTAGTTTTCGTATCCGGGACCCACGGCTGAAACCACCCTTGCATCCAGCTCCGGATGGGCCGCGCACCAGGACATCATCTCCTGAAAGATGCGTTCCCGGGTCGCATAGATTTCATCATAGCCGTATTTCGCAGGCACAATCCATGCACCGCCGCCGAACATATCCCTGAAAGCGGCAAGCATTTCATCATTGAAATCCACAATCTGGTAGGCAAGACAGCCGGCGTTGCTGCTGTACTTTCCGGCAAAGAACGCGGGATAATCGTGCAGACGTTCGATTTGGTTGGTCTGGTCATTGTAGATTTCCTCATAGTAGGCATTGAAGGCCTCCGCCGTGGCGGCAATCTCCTGCTGGAAGGCGGCGGGACGCGATTCGCGGAAGGCAACCTCCTGCTCCTCCGTCAGGCCGTTGATCTCCCAGGGTGCAACCTCATAGTTCCACTCAGGCATATGATCGCCCAGGTAGACAGGCTCCAGCTCTTTTACGCACACCGGACAAGCCTTCTTCTCAAAAGCAATGGCGCTCTCTTCGGAGATTTCATATTTCTGGTATGCTTTGCGCTCATAGAAATCCTGCATTGCCCCGCCCCACCAGTTTTTTTCCATGGGACGGTCACAGTCTATATTTGTATGATAATACTTGTCCTCGTTGAAGGTGTAATATGTTTTTTCCTCCGCACGGGATACAACTGCGTTGAACAGCAGGGCGATGGTCAACAGTGCGATGCACTTTTTCATGCTTTCTCCTCCCTTCACTTTATTAGACGTAAAAAACAGCCGTTTTGTCAGCTGTTTTGGAAATTTTTTTTGCAACATACGCAAACTAACCCTGTTTCCCTTGAAAAAAAAGCCGATGCAGGGTAAACTAAAGTGCAGAAAACATCAGGAGCGTAACTATGGGCAATGAATTCTCCCGCACGGAGCTTTTGCTGGGTGCGGAAGCCATGGATAAACTGAAAAACAGCCGCGTGGCCGTATTCGGCGTGGGCGGCGTGGGCGGCTACGTGGTGGAAGCCCTGGCCCGCAGCGGCGTGGGCGAACTGGATTTGATCGACAACGACACCGTGTCCATCACCAACATCAACCGCCAGATCATCGCCCTGCACTCTACCATGGGCAAGCTCAAGGTGGACGTCGCCGCCGAGCGCATCCGCGACATCAACCCGGGCGCCATCGTACACCGCCACGCCTGCTTTTTCCTGCCGGAGACCGCCGACCAATTCGATTTTTCCCAATATGATTACGTGGTGGACGCCATCGATACCGTGAGCGGCAAGATCGAAATCATCCTGCGTTCCCAGGCGGCGGGCGTGCCCGTCATCTCCGCCATGGGCGCAGGCAACAAGCTGAATCCGGGGATGTTCAGGGTGGCGGATATCTTTGACACCAAGGTCTGCCCCCTGGCCCGGGCCATGCGCGGCCTTCTGAAGAAAAAAGGCGTCAAGAAGCTGAAGGTGGTTTATTCCGAAGAGGAAGCCACCAAGCCCCGAGAGGAAATCGATGAAAACGGGCGCATCCTGCCCGGTTCCCTGTCCTTCGTGCCCCCGGTGATGGGGCTGATGCTGGCAGGCGAGGTGGTAAAGGATCTGATCAAGGAGGAAAAGCATGGCGCGTGAACTGCAAAAGCACCAGATTGCCGAGCGCAGCCTGATCAAGAAATACCGCAAGGAGCTGTGGAATCCCTTCATTGCAGCCATCAAGCGCTATGAACTGATTCAGGCGGGCGATAAGATCGCCGTGTGCATCTCCGGCGGCAAGGACAGCTGGATCATGGCCATGCTTTTAAAGCACCTGCAGCCCTTCAGTGAGGTTCCCTATGAGCTGGAATACCTGTGCATGGATCCCGGCTACAGCCCGGAAAACCATAAAAAGATCGAGGAAACTGCGGTTCTGCTGAACATCCCGGTCTCCATCTTTGAAACGGACATCTTCTCCGCCTCCGAGGAGGCCTGCGGGGAGAATCCCTGCTATCTGTGCGCGCGCATGCGCCGCGGACACCTGTATGCCGAAGCCAAGAAACGCGGCTGCAACAAGATCGCCCTGGGTCATCACATGAACGACGTAATCGAAACTGCCATCATGTCCATGAGCTACGGCGCACAGCTGCAGGGCATGGTGCCGAGGCTCAAAAGCACCAACTTTGAGGGCATGGAGCTGATCCGTCCCCTCTACTGCGTGCGCGAGGACGATATCATCGCCTGGCAGCGGTACAACGATCTTACCTTCCTGCGCTGCGCCTGCAAGTTCTCCGAAAAGGCTGCCATCGATGAAGGCGCATCCAAGCGCCAGGAGACCAAGGAGCTGATCCGCCGCATGCGCGAGGTGAATCCCAACGTGGAGATCAACATCTTCGCAAGCCTGCACAAGGTCAACCTGGACACCTTCCCCGGCTATAAGACGGGTGGAGAGATGCACTCGTTCCTGGAAAAGCTGTAAAAGAAGGACCAGCGGTACAAACCGCTGGTCTTTCTTTTATTCGATGGCCACCAGGCTGAGGTTTTCCACGCCGGTGATGGCGTTCAGGGTTTCGATGGTTTCCTCGAGGCTGGTATTCATCTGGCTCACGTCCAGGGTCATCAGCACGCTGGCGATGTCCCGAATGGGCAGGTTCTGACTGATGGTCAGCACGCTCACGCCCATGGTGCTGAGCTTGTTCAGCACCGTGGACAGCACGCCGATCTCATGGCTGAGCAGCAGGGAAATCACCGCCTTGCGGCCCATTTCGCCGCTGTCGGGGCTGTAGATGTAATCCTTGTACTTGTAATAGGTGCTGCGGGAAATGCCCACAGCACGCACTGCGGCGCTTACATCGCGCTCGGCGCCGCTCTCCAGCAGATTGCGGGCCTCAAGCACCTTTTCATAGTACACAGGAAGAATCTTCTTATGCACAATCAGATAATCGCCCTTCATTGCTGACCTCCTCCAACGACCACAGCGCCCACGCGGTCCACATGCAGGGGCATGACGCGCCACTTGCAGTTCAGGCTGCGGGCCGCCTGCTTCATGCGCCAGTAGAAGCCCTCATCCTGGTAGATACACAGAAGGGTCGGGCCTGCGCCGCTGATGGCGAAGCCCACCGCGCCGGCTTCCAGCGCACGTGCACGGATCTCTTCGTATTCATGGATCAGCGGAGAACGATAGGTCTGGTGCAGGCGGTCGTTCATGGCGGCAGCGATGGCATGGAAATCGCCCGCTTCCAGCGCCTTCAAAAGCACCGCTGCATGGGCGATGTTATAAGCCGCATCTGCAAAGGGAATCTGCTTGGGCAGGGCCGCACGCATCTCCGCCGTGGACAGGCTGAAATCCGGAATCAGCACCGCAAAGCGCAGCGCATCAGAGATGGGGCACTGCATGGTGATGACGTCCTTCTGATACATGATGGACGCGGTCACGCCGCCAAGCAATGCCGGCGCTACGTTATCCGGGTGACCTTCCAGCTCAGTGACCAGGTTGAGCAGAGTCTGCTTGTCCAGCAGGCGGTCATGCAGCTCATTGGCCGCCACCACGCCCGCAACGATCAGGCTGGCGCTGCTGCCCAGGCCGCTGGATACGGGAATATCGGATTCAATGTGGAGATAGATGCCCGGCTGGGGCAGGCCCATCTCCTGAATGGCCCTGCGGTAGCCGCGGATGGCCAGGTTTTCCTCGTTCTGGAACTCGGGAGCGACGTTTTCGAACTCCAGGCCGCTCTCCCTTTCCTCAAAGGTGAAATATCCATAGACGCCCAGCGCCAGGCCCAGGCAATCAAAGCCGGGGCCCAGGTTTGCCGTGGTGCCCGGTACGCGAATGGTAATCATTTCTTTTCCGCCTTTCCCTGTACGTAGCCCATCATCTCTTCGGGGGCCACAACGTCCTTGAAGCGCACATCCTTCTCCAGCACGCCTGCCAGGGCTGCGGGGATCTTCGTGCCGCTGATCTTTTCCATGAGTGCGATCTGCTCTGCCGCATCGGCGGGAACCGCTTCGTCCAGAGCTTCCAGCACGCTGTAGGGGAACTTATAGGGAGAAGCCGTGGACAGCACCACGCAGGGCGTTTCATCGCCGGTGGCGGCGCGGTAATCCTCGGCAACCTTCCATGCAACCGCCGTGTGGGGATCCATCAGGTAGCCGGTCTCGTCGAACAGCGCCTTGATGGCTGCCATGGCCTGTGCATCGCTGGCGCAGCCGCCTGCGAAGCTCTCGGCGATCTTGTCCATGGCCTCCTCGGGCATGGAATAGAGGCCCTTGTCCTTGAGCGCCTGCATGCGCTCGCGCACCTCAGCCGCATCGCCGTCCAGGGCAAGATACAGAAGGCGTTCCAGATTGCTGGACACCAGAATGTCCATGGACGGGGAGATGGTGGTCAGGAAGCTGCGGTTCTTATCATATACGCCGTGGGCGAAGAAATCGGTAAGCACGTTATTGGCGTTGGATGCGCAGATGAGCTTGCCCACCGGCAGGCCCGCCAGTTTGGCAAAGTAACCGGCCAGGATATCGCCGAAGTTGCCCGTGGGAACGGAGAAGTTCACCTTCTCGCCTATCTTGATCTTGCCGCTCTTCACCAGATCCACATAGGCGCTGAAGTAGTACACAATCTGGGGCACCAGGCGGCCGATGTTGATGGAGTTCGCACTGGACAGGGCGATGCCGTTTGCCTTGCAGAACTCCTCAGGAATCTCTGCAAAGATGCGCTTCACGCCGGTCTGGGCGTCGTCAAAGTTGCCGGAGATGGCGCAGACGCCCACGTTTTCACCCTTCATGGTGGTCATCTGGGCGCGCTGAATGGGGCTGATGCCCTTGTCCGGATAGAATACAATGATGCGGATACCGGGCACATCCGCAAAGCCGGTGAGGGCTGCGGAACCGGTATCGCCGCTGGTGGCAGTGAGGATGAGGATTTCATCCTTGGCCCCGGTCTTTTCCAGGGCACAACTCATCAGCTGGGGCAGCACGGACAGGGCCACATCCTTGAAGGCGGCCGTGGGGCCGTGGAACAGCTCCAACACATGCATTTTACCTACGGATTTAAGAGGAACTATCTCCTCGACGTCGAATTTATTGCTGTATGCGCGCTCGACGCAGCCTGCGATCTCCTCACGGGTATAGCCGGTGAGGTAATCGCCCAGGATGCGTTCAGCGATTTCGTTGAAGGATGCATCCTGCAATTCCTCTACATTGATCCTGGGCATTTCATTTCGGATATAAAGTCCGCCGTCCGGCGCAATCCCGCGCAGCACCGCTTCGGGTGCGTTCACCGGGTTCTGATCGCCGCGCGTACTGAAGAACAGTTTCATTTTTGTTCCCCTTTCTGAAAAACATAACTTGCAATCCAAGTAAAACTATGATACAATGTCTTCCACCGAAAAACAAGTGTTTTTCTTGTAAAAACTTTTCCGAACATTCGAAAAAACGAAGAGGTGAACTTTATGAAGATCGGTCTGCTCGGCATGGGCACCATCGGAAGCGGTGTATTTGAAATCGCCCAGAGTCTTTCTGGCGTTGAATGCAAGAAGGTGCTGGAGAAGCGCTTTCAGGCGGAATATATTACCGATAATATCGAAGAGATCGTAAAGGATCCCGAAATCGAACTGGTTGTGGAAACCATGGGCGGCCTGCATCCGGCCTATGAATTTGCCGTGCAGGTGCTGGAGAATAAAAAGCATTTCGTCACCGCCAACAAGCTACTGGTGAGCGTTTACGGCCCGGAGCTGACCGCACTTGCCAAGGCAAACGGCGTAGGCTTCCTCTACGGCGCAGCCTGCGGCGGCGGCATCGCCTACCTGGCCAACCTGGAAATCGCCCGCAGCATCGACCGCATCACTTCCCTGGGCGGCATCCTGAACGGCACCACCAACTACATCCTGGATTCCATGCAGTCCAAGGGCATGGACTATGCGCAGGCCCTCTCCGAGGCTCAGGCTCTGGGCTATGCCGAGCGCGATCCCTCCAGCGATGTGGACGGTCTGGACACCCAGCGCAAGCTGATCCTGGCCTGCGCCGTGGGCTTTGACGCCTACCTGAAGCCCGAGGACATCCCCACCGTCGGCATCTCCAGGGTGCTCGCCCTGGATACCGACTGGGCCAAGGCAAACGGCATGGTGCTGCGCCTGTGCGCCTGCGCTGAGCGCAACGCAGAAAACGCCGTCTCCGCCTATGTGGAACCCACCCTGGTGGCCGCAAACGCGCCTGAAGCCGCCATCCTGTCCAACGTAAACTACGCCTGGTACAAGGGCGAGAGCTACGGCCTGATGAGCTATATCGGCCAGGGCGCAGGCAAGCTGCCCACCGCTGCCAACGTGCTGCGCGATGTGAAGAGCATCTCCGCCGGCCACCGCTTCATGACCAGCGAAAACTGCGCGGAGCTTCAGCCTGACAACAGCGCTGCATGCCATGCCTACTATGTGCGCATCGCCAGGGGCGAAGCCTTCCCGGCAGAATGGATTGCCAGGAAGGAAAGCGCAGGCGAATGGGACCTCTACGTAACCGCAGCCGTCTCCGTTCAGGCCATGCATGAATTCATGGCAGATAAGCAGGGCGCATTCTTCGCCGGCATCCAGCAGGCATAAACTAGAGAAAGATTCGCAGTCCATGTTCACCCATGGACGAAGGAGGAACCATAGATGAAGACCTATAACGTAGCAATTCTCGGCGCCAGCGGCGCAGTCGGCCAGCAGATGATCCAGGTTCTGGAGGAGCGCAACTTCCCCGTGGGCAAGCTCCTGCCCTTGGCAAGCGCCCGCTCCGCAGGCAAGACCATCACCTTCCGCGGTGAAGAAATCGTAATCCAGGAAGCCACCGAAGCATCCTTTGAGGGCATGGATTTCGTTCTGGGCGCAGTTCAGAACGCCCAGGCCAAGCAGTTCGCCCCCGCCATCGTAAAGGCAGGCGCCGTATTCGTAGACAATTCCTCCGCCTTCCGCATGGACGATAACGTTCCGCTGGTGGTTCCGGAGATCAACCCTGAGGACGCCCTGAAGCACAACGGCATCATCGCCAATCCCAACTGCTCCACCATCATCACCATGGTGGCCCTGGGCGGCATCCGCAAGGTGACCGAAATCGAAACCATGGTCGCCTGCACCTACCAGGCCGTATCCGGCGCAGGCGTTGCCGGCATGCAGGAGCTGGAAGACCAGATTTCTGCCTACAATGCAGATGAAAAGCCCGCGCCCAAGGCCTTCCCCTGCCAGATTCTTTCCAACGTTATCCCCCAGATCGGCAGCGAACTGGAAAACGGCTACACCACCGAGGAAATGAAGATGCAGAACGAGGGCCGCAAGATCATGCTCCTGCCGGAACTGAAGGTATGCTGCACCTGCGTGCGCGTGCCGGTAATGCGCAGCCACTCCATTTCCGTGCAGTTCATCACCAAGGATCCTCTGTCTGTGGAACAGGCCCGTGCTGCCGTAGCTTCCGCCCCCGGCTGCCGCCTGATCGACGACCTGAACGGCCGCAACTATCCCACGCCCCT
>JAGBAU010000014.1 GCA_017938785.1 Clostridia bacterium | reverse complement strand
GAAGCCAGGCGGCCGAATACCATGCCTTCTGCGTCGATAACGTACCACTTACGCTCGACGTTCTGGGGATTCGCCATATAAGTACTCACGAGTAATTCCTCCAAATAAGATCAATGCTTTTGCGAAAAGTGTGGTCAGTACTTTTGCGCGGTCATGCCTTAAGCTCGGGGCTAGTGAGCGTATTGACACAAGATGTATTATATCCTAATTTTGGTCTTCGGTCAATTAAAATACTGCGAATTTTCATAATTTAACATCATTTTTTGAGTGATTTCGCGAGGGCAAAAGTCCGCAGATCAGTCCTGCCAGTGAGAATACGCAGAACATCCAGCTGAGCGCTGCATTCAGGTAAAACCCCGCATTTCCCCAGTCAGCGCACAGAGCCACAAAGGGCAGCTGCAGCCCCAGAATGCGCACATCCTCCGTCATGAGAACCGCATTTCCAAGTCCCAGCAGCAGGCCGTAGACCAGCCCGGCGCGACTTCCCAGGCGCACCGCCCGGCATCTTCCATCAGCAAACCTGACTGCCAGTCCGGCCGAGAGGCAAATTCCCGCCGCTGTGTGCAGCGCTGCAAAGATAAGCGCCGCAGGATAATTCCCCTGCAGCCGTAGTTCAATCGCATACCTGGGCGTGTCCGGCAAATCCGCAAACAGCAGCAGCGCAGCCTCCAGAACCAGCATCATCAGCGCCAGTGCACCACCGACAGCCTTCATCATGCATTTCCCGGCAAAGGCCAGCACCGCGGCTGCCAGCAGCGCCAGCGCGCCGCCCAGCAAATCCGCATGCCGTACAGGCACCGCCAGCGCGCACATATGCCCGGCCGAAGTTACCAGCATACCCGCCGCCAGCAGGAGAATACAGCCGTACAGCAACAGCGCGCCCCTCCCCACTCCACCTCCCGGCAGCCGGGAAAGCAGTTCGCCTACATTCTGCGCACCGCAGCGGCGCGCTGCATGGGCGATTGCGCCGACCGCCAGGCCGAACAGCAGCATTGACAGGGCTATGCCCAGCCATCCTGCCCTGCCCGTCTGCGCATAGAAGGCCGCCAGTGCCTGCCCGGAAACAAAGTCCATTCCCAACGCCGCAGCCACGACGGCCAGCGCGCCATACATTTCATTTTCCCGATTCAAAATACAACACCTGCCCGGCATAGATGTATGCAGGACAGGCAGTATTTCATGTGCTTGAATTCTTCTGCCGGGCTTCGCGGATGAGTTCGTCCGCGGTCTTGTCCACCGGTGCGCCTTCCGTGGGCGCATAGTCATCCAGAGTGGGTTTCTTATCCGGGACGACCTCTTCATCCAGCTCCGGCGGCCGGGTGGGATGCAGCGCCTCCTCGGCAAACATGGGGTCCTTCTCCCCCGCGTTTAAATCCGCACCGCTGAGCAGGCCGGTCAAGCCGTTCACCAGGCTCCAACCCAGCCACGCCAGCAGCATAATTATAAGCAAGGCAGCCGCGAGTTTAATCCACCAGCGCATATTTCCTCCCAAAGCAAAGCCGCCCGCTACGCGGACGGCCCATAATGATACTATCAATAAATCAGATTACATACTTCTGAATATATTCCGGAACACTATCCGCAGCGGCGCTCACGGAAATCAGGAAGTTGCAGTGATGTGCTTCAGAGAGCTTTTCCAGCTTCTTGAAGAACTCTTCCATTTCCAGATCAGCCAGCGGGGTACGAATGAGCTTCATGAACGCATCCATTACGATCAGCGTAATGTCAAAGTTTACGGACAGCATACCGCAGATAAAGCCGAGCATTTCGGTGGCGGTTGCCTTCTTGCCTACGGGGTATTCGCTGGCATCCACGAAACGGATTTCATGGCGCAGGTCATACATATAGCGCTTATCATCATCGATAAAAATAATATCGCCGTGTTCATTCTTCAGTGATTCATTTGCCAGATCAATCAAACGCTTGGTCTTGCCGGTACCCTTATCGCCCAAAATAATCTGTATCAACCCGATCATCTCCTTTCAGATTCCTTAGGTTCAATTTCATTATACAACAAATTCTCGGGTTTGGCTAGTGGAAATTGGCAGGAATTCCGCCCTTACTGGTCGAATATTCTCCGCAGCGCAAGCAAATCAGGAGGAAACACTATGCGTACTTTCAACGATGAATCCATCATGGAAAAGAACATATCCCGTGAGCGCATGTTCGACGGCATCATTCTGAATATCGACCACGTCACCAATGAGCTGCCCAACGGCAAGCTGGCCAAGCGCGAAATCATCGTGCATGTGGGCGCCGCTGCCGTGCTGCCCATTGACAGCGAGGGCAACGTCTACCTGGTGCGCCAGTTCCGCGCTCCGCTGGACAAGGTTCTTTTGGAGATTCCCGCAGGCAAGCTGGACCACATCGGCGAGAACCGTCTGGAGGCCGCCAAGCGCGAGCTGGCGGAGGAAACCGGCCTGGAGGCCGATAACTGGCTCTTCCTCACCGATACCTACAACGCCGCCGGCTACTCCAACGAATGCATCTCCCTGTACCTTGCCCGGGATCTGAAGAAGGGCGACAGCCATCCGGACGAGGATGAATTCCTGAACCTGGTGAAGATGCCTTTCGATGAGGCGTATGAAATGGTGATGCGCGGTGAAATCCGCGACGCCAAGACCCAGATCACCCTGCTGATGGCTAAGAACCTGATCTGATGCGGAGGCCCAGAAAAGCTATGGATTTTTCCTTCGGTTATATGCCGGATATTGAAACCGAGCGACTGCGCCTGCGCAAGCTCACCATGCGGGACGCCCAGGACATCTACGCCTACAGCCAGGACCCCCTGGTTGCCAAATATGTGCTCTGGGACGCCATGGTCAGCCTTGCCGAGGCCAAGAACTACATCCGCTACATGCTGCGCAAGTACCGCCTGGGCGAACCTGCCAGCTGGGGTATCGAATGGAAGGCTACAGGCCAGGTCATCGGCACCATCGGCTTTATGTGGATTCAGAAGGACAACGCCTCCGCCGAAGCCGGCTATTCCCTAAACCGCCAGTTCTGGAACAAAGGCATCATGACCGAAGCACTGGGCGGGCTCATCGACTACGGGTTCCGGGTCATGAACCTGAACCGCATCGAGGCCCAGCATGAAACGGAAAATCCCGCCTCTGGTGCGGTGATGCGCAAGTGCGGCATGGCAAAGGAAGGAACCCTGCGCCAGCGTATGATGAACAAGGGCAAGTTCGTGGATGTGGACCTCTACGCCATCCTGAGGAAGGATTATCTGAAAAAGTGATCAAACAAACCCACCCGTTGAACGGGTGGGTTTGTTTTTTATCAGCTTGCGCAGAACACTCTCAGGAAAGCCTCATCCGCAACGCCGGTTTGTTCAAGGCCGAAATCAGCCTGGGCGTTTTTGACTGCCTCGGCTGTCTTCTTGCCGAAAACACCATCTGCGGAATCGGAGAGGTATCTCCTGTTAATCAAAAGCTGCTGGAGAATCTGGACATGTTCTCCCTTGGAACCAACTGCCATTTCCTCATAGACGATGGGCATTTCGTTTGCTTCTCCATCATCCTGAGGTTCCCGTACATAGCTTTCGCCCGGGCGGACGATCACGCTGGTTTCATCCTTCAGGTATTCCCGGAGGAAGACCTCGGCGTTATCTTTGAATACAGGTTCAAAACTGCCGCCGTTGGGATTGACGATCCAGCTTGCAAAGCCCATGCTGTTTTCAGCAAGATAATAGGCGTTGTTTCCAAACTCCGGCAGCATGGACTGGTCAATGCCGCTCACAAGGAAAAACTGCAGGGGATAATAGAAGCTGTTGTCGCTGACGGAGCAGCTTTCATAATAGGTTTCCAGGCTATCCGAACCTCTCTGGAAACGGATGAACTTCCAATACTCCGTAGAAGCCCATCCTCCGTTCCAGCTATACTCCGCGCCCCAATGGTTTTCATTATTGAAGAAGATATTCCCTGTTATATTCAGGCTCTCGAATCCTCCTCGTTCCTGCTGATAATTCAAACCAGCACTATTGACAACAAGGTTATCGGCAAAGATGATATCCCGACAGGGGCCGCCATCTCCATGCTCAATGCTGCCTTCAATAATCATGGCATGGGAAAACAGATCATGAAAATAATTATTGCGCACAGTGCAGTTTTTCAGCCATGCACCAAACAGGGCATCACCCATTCTTCCGGTTATATATCCGTCATGCACAAACTGCACACCACCGCCGCCCCAGGCAAATTCGCAATTCTGCACCGCACCGTTGTTTGGATTGCCGCTTCCGCCCATGGGATAATACTTCACGCAGATATTATCCAGCGTATTGCCGGGTTCGAGGGAGAGCGGGGAGCTTATCCTTGACGAATCGGAAGGATGCACAATCATCGATGCAAATTCAATACTTTCAAACACAGCGCCGGGGTTTCCCGCATCGCAGCGCAGATGGAGAGCGCCATAAGACACATATGGGCTATCCTGATAATCGAAGAATTCCGTAGTGCCCGGCATCAGATCGCCAATATCAACGAAATAATCCAAATCCTTGGTGAGCCCGTTTTTTACATCAAAGGGTGTTCCATCCCAATTAACCCACGCACTGCCGGTCCATCTCGGCGTCACGCGCTGGGCCGACATTTCATCGTTCAGCACGATCATGCCCGTATCCGTCATATCCTGATAGAACTTCCAGATCTTTTCACCGTTTTCGCCTTCGTGTACAAGTTCCCATTTTTCTTCATCCGCTCCGCTTTCAGGGGAGGAAGTAATGATGGGCTTTTCTCCTCTTCCATAGGCAGAAATCGTAATGTCAGTCGTCCACCAGATCATGAGGTGACCGCGCCAGAAACCGCCGCGTTCAAAGAAAATCGCGTCGCCGGACTCAATCGGCACTTCATCATGGGTAATTGAGTCGTTGATCCTGTCCAGCGTTGCCCATGCCGTTTCAGGGGAGAGGCCGTCATTTTCGTCATTTCCGTTGTTGGAAACATAATAGGCCTTTCCGGTATAGGTTTTGCCGGGGATATAAGTATCTCCTTTCACAATCGTCGTTTGGGTATTGAGTATTTTATCCCGCATTTCAGTTACTTCCGCAGGTTCCCCGTAGGCGCTTACTTCTTCAAACAGGCACTCTCCCGTCTGTTTCAGCACCACTGCTGCATTCTGCTGAAAAGACTCAT
>JAGBAU010000162.1 GCA_017938785.1 Clostridia bacterium | reverse complement strand
TGAACTTCCTCGTGGAAAATTACAACATCGGCCCCATCTCCACCCCCGAAGCAGACATGGCAAAGCTGCTCGCCCGCTGATCCCACCCCTTCCTTTCCGGCCCCGCAGTGCGGGGCCGGTTTTTCTATTGTATTAAAATTTTCTATTATCTTAACGCATTTCTTGCAATATATGGCAAATATTTGTATAATGAATGCGGCTAATAAACATTTAGGAGGGGTTTTACAAATGACTGGTTTCCCGCTCATTATCGCCTTCGTGGTCGCAGTTGTACTGATGATCGTGGCGATCTCCAAGTTTAAGGTCCATCCCTTCCTGTCCATCATGGGCGTATCCCTGCTGCTGGCCCTGGTTGCAGGCATCCCGCTGACCACCATTCCGGACGTCATCGGCGCAGGCTTCTCCGGCACCTTCTCCTCCATCGGCATCGTCATCATCCTGGGCGCGTTCATCGGCTCTGTTCTGGAAGCCACCGGCGCCGCCCTGAAGCTGGCGGATATGGTCATCAAGCTCGTGGGCAAGAAGAATCCTGAGCTGGCCATGGAACTGATGGGCTGGGTTGTATCCATTCCGGTATTCTGCGATAGCGGCTTCGTTATCCTGGATCCCATCCGCCGCGCACTGGTTCGCCGTACCGGCACCAGCAGCGTTGCTATGACCGTTGCCCTGTCCACCGGTCTATACATCTCCCATGTATTCATCCCGCCGACCCCCGGCCCCATCGCCGCTGCCAACACCCTGGGCATTGGTGATAACCTGCTGATGGTTATGGGCCTGGGCCTGCTGTGCTCCATCTTCCCGCTGATCGCCGGTCTGGTTTATGCCAAGTTCATCGGCAAGCGCGTGAAGAGTGCAGACGAACTGAGCAGTTCTACTGAGGTGGTAAAGACCTATGAAGAGCTGGTCGCTGAATACGGCAAGCTGCCCAGCGGTCTGAATTCCCTGGCTCCCCTGCTGGTTCCCGTTTCCCTGATGGCCCTGGGCACCATCGGCTCCATGGCCGGCCTCACCGGCGGCATCGCCGATCTGTTCACCTTCCTGGGCAAGCCTGTGATCGCTCTGGCTGTGGGCACCATCCTGGCCATCATCCAGCTGGGCACCACCAAGAAGATGGATAAGTTCTATGACCTGACCAACGACACCCTTAAAACTGTTGGCCCGATCCTGTTCGTCACCGCAGCCGGCGGCGTTCTGGGCAAGGTCATTTCCTCCACCACCATGGTCGAATACATCACCACCAACGCAGGTTTCCTGATGGAAATGGGCATCTTCTTCCCCTTCCTGCTGGCGGCCATCCTGAAGACCGCTCAGGGCTCCTCCACCGTTGCCATCACCACCACCGCCGGCATCATGGCTCCCCTGATGGAAACCATGGGCTTGGGTACCCCCGTTCTGGCGGCCCTGACCGTTATGGCCATCGGCGCAGGTGCAATGACCGTGTCCCACGCCAACGATTCCTACTTCTGGGTAGTTACCAACTTCGGTAAGATGACTCCCCAGCAGGGCTATAAGACCCAGACCATCCTGACCCTGGTCATGGGTATTGCCTCCATCATCGGTATTTTCGTTCTTTCTCTGATCTTCTAATATGTACACGAAGCAAGGGCAGGGTGGTTCTGCCACCCTGCCCTTGTGCACAATGAAGGGAGTAGATTCCTATGAACAAACTTCTGCGTGCCCATGCGGATGCCATCGTCAATGCATCCATCAACGCAGTGAAGCCCGACGAAGCTGTTGCCCGTGCATTGAAAGGCCAGGAGTTCTCCGGCCGCGTGGTACTGGTTGCCGCCGGAAAGGCCGCATGGCAGATGGCCAAAGCCGCCCACGATTGCCTGGGCGAGCGCATCGATGCAGGCGTGGTGGTCACCAAGTATGAACACGTGATGGGCCCCATTGCCAACTTCGACTGCCGCGAGGCAGGCCATCCCGTTCCCGACGAGAATTCCTTCTCCGGCACCCAGGCCGCCCTCGACCTGGTGGAAAACCTGACCGCAGAGGACACCGTACTCTTCCTGCTCTCCGGCGGCGGCAGCGCCCTGTTCGAGAAGCCCCTGGTGGACGGCCCGGTTCTGCAGGACGTGACCAACCAGCTGCTGGCCTGCGGCGCGGATATCGTGGAAATCAACACCATCCGCAAGCGCCTGTCTGCCGTGAAAGGCGGCCGCTTCGCTCAGATCTGCGCACCGGCCCATGTATTCTCCATCGTGCTCAGCGACATTCTGGGCGACCCGCTGGATATGATCGCCTCCGGCCCCGCCTATCCGGACAGCAGCACCTGTGCGCAGGCCATTGCCATCGCCGAAAAGTACCAGCTCAATCTCACCGGCGAGGTGAAGGAGCTGCTCACCAGGGAAACCCCCAAGGAGCTTTCCAACGTAACCACCCAGATCACCGGTTCTGTGCGTGAGCTGTGTGTGGCTGCAGCCGCAGCCTGCCGCGAGCTGGGCTATGAACCCGTTCTGCTGACCGATCAGCTCTGCTGCCAGGCCAAGGAAGCAGGCAGCTTCCTCGCATCCGTACTCAAAACCCATGCCAACGACGGCAAGAACCTGGCCTTCCTGGCCGGTGGCGAAACCGTGGTTTACCTGACCGGCAAGGGCAAGGGCGGCCGCAACCAGGAGCTGGCCCTCTCCGCTGCCATCGGCATGGAGGGCAATAATACCATGGCCGTATTCAGCATAGGCAGCGACGGCACCGACGGCCCCACCGACGCCGCAGGCGGATACACCGACGGCGATACTGCCGCAGAGCTGCGCGCTAAGGGCCTGGAGGTCTATAAGGTGCTCCAGGATAACGACGCCTACAATGCCCTCAAAGCCGTTGATAATCTCATCTTCACCGGCCCCACCGGCACCAACGTCAACGACGTGGCTGTCGCCCTGCTACGAGTAAGCGAATAAAAAAACAAACCCAAGAAACCCGGCCCTCTGATCTATGGGGCCGGGTTTCGTGTGCTTAGAAAGATTGAAAAGAATAGAAAGAAAGGAGCCCTGTCCCCATAATCTACGGGGACAGGGCTCCGTGTGTTTATAACACGGCAGTTGGTGCGATAAAACGCGCTGCGTTTTAGTCGGCCAGCTTCTTGTAGGATTCGAGACGTGCAACTGCGTCTGCCTGGTTCAGAGCGAACAGTTCGGGAGCTACATCCGGGAACTGACGCAGCAGGGAGGCGTAGCGGTTCTCGCCCTTGATGAAGGCCTGATAGTCCTCGGTGGGATCCTTGGAATCCAGGGTGAACTTCTTGCCTTCGGCTG
>JAGBAU010000161.1 GCA_017938785.1 Clostridia bacterium | reverse complement strand
GTTTGAAACCGCGGGTGATTACCTGGGCCAGGGCATTGCCATGATCGCGGATGTGCTGAACCCGGAGATGGTGGTCATTGGCGGCGTGTACATGAGATGCGAGCACCTGATCAAGGACAGCATGTGGAAGGCCATCCGCCGGGAGGCGCTCAGGCAGTGCTGGCAGGATTTGCAGGTGGTTCCCGCTCAGACCAGCGAACAGATCGGCGATTTCGCCGCCGCCATGGTTGCGGTGTACGGATTGGAAACAAGATAAAAAAGGAAGAGGCAGCGCCTCTTCCTTTTTCTTTACTCTTCCTCGAACATATCCTGGATTTTCAATTTGGCCTTGTAGACCTCGTTGCGGGGGCAGCCTGCGTCCAGGGCAGCCTGGGCGGCGTCGGCGATGGAAGCGTCCTCGTCGATGATGGCGGCGAGCATGCGCACCATGGCGCTCACATCCTGCTTCTTTTCCTCCATGGGCGGCAGCATGCTCAGGTCGCACACGATGCAGTATTCGCCCTTTTCCACGCTGGGGTTGTTTTCCAGCATCCCCAGAACGGCGTCGCACTTGCCGCGGTAGATGCGCTCGTACTTCTTGGTCAAATCCGAGCACACGCACAAATCGCAGCCCGGCCAGTCCTCGCAGATTTGCTTCACCAGGTCGCACAGGCGGTGGGGGGATTCGTAGAGGATGCACACCGGGATGCCCGTGCGGCGGATGGCCTCCAGCTTTTCCCGCAGGAACTTCTTTTCCCGGGGCAGGAAGCCGTACATGGCGAACTCTTTGGAGTCGAAGCCGGAAACGGACAGGGCGGTCACAACCGCCGAGGGCCCGGAGATGGGCTCCACATGGATGCCGGCTTCCCAGCATGCCCGCACCAGCAGATGTCCGGGATCGGAGATGCCCGGGGTGCCCGCGTCGCAGGTGAGGGCCACGGTCAGGTCCTCCTCCAGCATGCGCTCCACGATGCGGGGCGCTTTTTCATCCTCGTTGTGGCGGTGGCAGGAGACCATGCTCTTCTTCACGTCCCAATGATTGAGCAGCTTCATCGTCACCCGGGTATCCTCGGCGGCGATGAGGTCTGCGGCCTCGATGGCCTCGCGCATGCGGGGGGTGAGGTCATTGAGGTTTCCGATGGGCGTGGCAACCACGTAGAGCTTGGGCATGGTTATTTCTCCTTCAGAATATAGAAAAGTTCATTGTCTGTGGTGAAGCGGGAAGCAATCTCCCGGTTTTCGGGCATGTGTGCTTCCATCCAGCGGGAATAGTTTTCCTCCATGCCCACGTTGCGCCCGCCGAGGGTGCGGGTGGGGAAGGAGACCACGATGAATCTCGCGTTTACCGTGTTCAGAACGTCCATAGCTGCGTTGTCCCGCTGCCTATCCAGCAGGGGCAGGATCTTGAACAGCAGCGCCACATCATAGCGCTCTGCCGGAATAGAATCCGTGCACAGAAGGTCATTATGCAAAGCTTTGCCGCCGCAGACGGTGATGATATTCACGCTCTGGCCGCTGATATCCGCGCCGGTGACCTGCATCTGCGGAAGCTTCGCAAGAAAGTACACAGGATTGATGCCGCAGGCCAGGTCCAGCAGGCGTTCGGGAATGCCGGTCACCTCAAAGATGCGGTTGTAGAGCTCGTCCATGGCGGCAAGCGGCAGGCGTTCCCGGGTGGATGCATGGCAGGCAAGCAGGCTTTCCAGGTTCTCCGGGCAGAATTCCCCGGCGAGGGCCCGGGCTTTTTTATACTCCTGCTCGTTCATGAAGGCGCTGGTGATGCCGTGCAGCTTTTCGCGCACCGCCTTGTCCATGTCCTTCGCCTTCTTGTAACGGCCTTCACATTCGGCGATGACGCGGCGGATGGTGTCCGGGCAGACGTCGCGATACTTTTTATTGGTGCTCAGCTTTTCAAACAGTTCGTCATTCATCTCTGAGCAGCTCCATCACGCGTCCGTAGAAGCGCAGGTTGTGGGCGGTGGCCAGGCGCATGGCGCTGGGATCGTTCACCTTGAACAGGTGCTGCAGGTATGCCTTCGAGTGGCGGCGGCACAGCTCGCAATCGCAGTTTTCATCCACGGGACGGCCGTCGCGGGCATGCTTGTCGTCCATGGCGTAGTGGAAGCGGTAGAACCTGCCGTCCTTGCGGCGCACGCCATCCGGGTTTTCGCAGCCGTCGGCGAATACATACAGCCGCTGGTGCCGGGCTTCACGGGTGGGAATTACGCAGTCGAACAGGGTGTAGCCCATCTCCACGCACTGCACGATCTCCTCCGGGCGGCCCAGGCCCATGGCGTATTTGATCTTGTTGTCGGGCATGGCGTCCGCAGCCATCTTCAATACATCGGGGCGCAGCTCGCCGTTGGAGCCCAGCGGCCAGCCGCCGAAGCCGTAGCCGTCAAAGCCGATTTCTTCCAAACGCCGTCCGCACTCCTGGCGCAGCTCCGGATCGCTGCCGCCCTGCACGATGCCGAACAGCAGGGGACGGGCGCCGTCCTTCTTCTGCTTTGCCAGCTTTTCAAATTCTTCCTTGCATCTCTTGCTCCAGGCGACGGTCAGGTCTACGCTCTTTTTCTGCACCTCGTAGGGATCGTCCGGGTGGGTGCACATATCCAGCGCCATCATGATGTCGCTGCCGTACTGGAACTGGGCCTGGATGCATTTTTCGGGGGTGAAGGTGAGCTTTTCCTTGCCGCGGTCGGGGCGGAAGATGATTTCCTTTTCGCGAATCTCGCCGTAATCGGCATTCTCGCGGATCAGGGAATAGAGCTGGAATCCGCCGGAATCGGTGAGGATTACGCCCCTGTAGCCGGAGAAGCCGTGCAGGCCGCCCAGGGATTTGATCAGCTTCGCGCCGGGCTTGGTCATCAGGTGGTCGCTGTTCAGTTCGCAGCCGAAGAGGCCGGCTTCTTCCACCTGGTCAAAGCTGGCCGCGCGCACGGCGGCATAGGTGGCGTCCGGGAAGAAGGCGGGCAGCGGAACCCGGCCGGAGGGGGTGTCGAGATACTTCATAGCTTACACCTATATTTTCTCCGCGATGCGCAGGCTTGCGCTGCGGCTGCGGGGGTTGAATTCGAGTTCTTCGTCGCTGGCGGTGATGGGCTTGCGGGATACCAGCTTCACCACCGGCTTTTTGCCGCACACGCACACCGGCATGGACTTCGGGCAGGTGCAGGGATCGGCAAGATTGCGGAAGCAGTTCTTCACGATTCTGTCTTCCAGGGAATGGAAGGTGATGATGGCGATGCGTCCGCCGGGCTTGAGCATGTCCACCAGATCGCGGATGGCGGGCTCCAGCGGGTCGAGCTCATCGTTTACGGCGATGCGCAGGGCCTGGAAGCTGCGCCGGGCGGGATGGGAGCCGTCCTTCGAGCGGAACTTCTTGGGAATGGCTGCGTCGATGATGGCAACCAGGTCCTTCGTGGTTTCGATGGGATTTTCCCTGCGGCGGTCGCAGATCACGCGGGCGATCTGGCGCGCCCACTTCTCCTCGCCGTAGTCCCGGAAGATGCGGTTGAGCTCATCCTCGGACCAGCCGTTCACGATTTCCCGGGCGGAGAGGGTCTGGCTCTGGTCCATGCGCATGTCCAGGGGGGCCTCATCGTGGTAGGAAAAGCCGCGCTCGCGCACGTCCAGCTGGTGGCTGGAAACGCCCAGGTCGGCCAACACGCCGTCGATTTCGGTCACGCCCTGTGCGGCCAGCAATTCCTTCGCATCATGGAAGTTGCCGCGGATGGCGGTGAACTTCGCGTTGGGGTTCAGGCCCTGCATGCGCGCGGTGGCGGCCTCGATGGCGTCTGCATCCCGGTCGATGCCGAAGTGCTGCCCGCCGTTCAGCCGCTTGAAGATTTCGGAGGAATGGCCTGCGCCGCCCAGGGTGCAGTCCACATAGGTTCCCTCCGGCTTGATGTCCAGCGCCTCCAGGCACTCGTTCAGCAGTACGGAAATGTGATGGAAATCCATAATAAAACCTCATGCAAGAACACGCGTCATAGGCGCGTGTTCTTGGTTGTCGTCAAATTACAGCTTGTAGGGTGCGTAACCGATCTTCTTGCGGATCTTGAGCATGGTCTTGTGGGCCAGCCTGCCTGCGCGCTCTGCGCCGTCCTGCAGTACGTCCTGCAGATAGGCCTTGTCGGCGCTGATCTGCTCATAGCGCTGCTGGATGGGCTTCAGGGTGGCGATCACGCTGTCGGCAACGGCGTCCTTGAACTTGCCGTAGCCCTTGCCGTTGTATTCATCGGAGATTTCCTGCATGCTCATGCCGGTCAGGGCGGACATGATGCTCATCAGGTTGGAGACGCCGGGCTTGTTTTCGGGATCGAAGATCACGGTGTTGTCGCAGTCGGTGACGGCGCGGCGCATCTTCTTGCGGATGATTTCCGGCTTGTCCAGGATGGCGATGTAGGTATCCTCGGGATCGGACTTGGACATCTTGCGGGTGGGCTCCTGCAGGGACATGACGCGGGCGCCTACCTTGGGGATGTAGGGCTCCGGAACGGTGAACACATCGCCGTATACACCGTTGAAGCGTTCAGCGATATCGCGGGTCAGCTCCAGGTGCTGCTTCTGGTCTGCACCGATGGGCACCAGGTCGGTCTGGTAGAGCAGGATATCGGCGGCCATCAGCACGGGATAGGTGAACAGGCCGGAGTTGATGTTGTCGGCATGCTTGGCGGACTTATCCTTGAACTGGGTCATGCGCTGCAATTCGCCCATGTAGGTGAAGCAGTTGAGAATCCAGCTCAGCTCCGCATGCTGGGGAACCTGGCTCTGGAAATAAATGATGTTCTTCTTGGGGTCCAGGCCGCTGGCCAGGAAGATGGACATGGTGCGCAGGCAGGCCTTGCGCAGCTCCGCCGGGTTCTGGCGCACGGTGATGGCGTGCATATCCACGATGGAATACAGGCAGTCGTATTCATCCTGCAAAAGGCTGAAGTTGCGCAGCGCGCCGATGTAGTTGCCCAGGGTCAGGTTGCCGGTGGGCTGGATGCCGGAGAAGATGCGCTGTTTTGCCTGCTGAATCTGCTGTTCCATAATATCGTTACCTCCGAATGAGTATAATTCTACAGATATAAATGCATTATACCACGCACCAAAAGCTTCGTCAACGCAAGAAACGCATCCTTTCTATGAAAGAATGCGTTTCAAAAGGCTTATTCGCCAAGCTGTTTGATCCAGCAGCGGCGCTTTTTGTGATGACGGTAGTTGAACAGACTCCACTGGTGCTGCACCTTTTCGTTCAGCTCCAGCTGGGGGCCGGTTTCAGCTTTGGTGATGCCCATCTTGTGGCAGCCCTTGAGAATGTGATTCATCAGGATGGCATTGATGCCGGTGTTGCGGTAATCCGGATGTACGGCGATGATGAACAGATCCAGGGTGTCGTTCTTCATCAGGGATTTCAGGATATCAATGAAACCGAAGGGCAACATACGGCCATGGTGCTTCTTGATGGCGGAAGCCATGCTGGGAGCGGTGACAGCCACACCCACCAGTTCGCCCTGCTCATTCTCCACGAAGCACACAAGCTTCGGATCCAGCATGGGGATGAATTTGTCGGCATATTTCTTGATCTGCCTATCCGTTAGATCCACGGTGCCATACAGGTGGGAATAGCAGATGTCAATCAGCTTGAAGATTCGGGGCAGGTAGGGGCCGTACTGCAGGCGGCTCTTGATCGGAACCACATGCACCTTTGCCATGCGTGCGATG
>JAGBAU010000160.1 GCA_017938785.1 Clostridia bacterium | reverse complement strand
ATAACCATCATGAGAACCAATACAAGTGCGAGAACTTTCTTCATTTGGAATTGCCTCCTTTGAATTATGGGGGTATTATACAGAAGAATTCAAAAAAATGCAAGTCCAATCTGCAATTTTTTCGGTACGATAATTCCAATTTTTCTCGGAATATCCGCCTTTCACGGTCACTTTTGTGCAAAACCCTGAAATAATATTCGGTTAAAGCTGCATTTTGAGGGCAAAATTCGCCACTTTACCCAATATTTGCATTTTCCAATGCATAAAATACATTTATTGCGCGCACACATGTCCGCATATCGCGGATTGTTAAGTTTTTGCGCATGCAATCCGCTTGTTTGTCGTTATTTAGGAAACACCCGTTTTTAGACCGCGGATTTTCAATGCATGTTCATGTATAAAAATACACAGTAGAGTGTTAGCTCTGCTGTGTATGCTCCGGATTACAATCCCAGTTCTTTGTTCGTATGCTTGATTTCTGCTTCTGAAAGAGGAACCGGCCGGCCCAGTCCACAGGCGGCAATCACCGAAGCGGCTCCGTATTCCAGGACCTCGGCTTTGTCAAAGGTCTTGAACAGATTCTCACCTGTGATGATCGCGCAGCGGTTATCCAGCTGAACAATATTCTTTCTGTAGCCGAACATGGATGCGATCTTATCCTCGTCCAGTACGCCGTTTTCGCATTTTGCCTGCTGCACTTCGCCCAGAATCACATAGCCTTCCGACATGGTTTCGGATTCAAAGGGCTTGCCCGATACAGCAAAGCCCATAATGGCAGGTGCATGGGTAATGATGATGGAATGAATATCGGAATGTGCATCATAGATTTTCAGATGCAGATTGGCTGCCTCACCAGCAGCCTTCCCCTTCTCGCAGCAGCCATTCTTCACGCGCACGATATCCTCCGGTTTCAGGCGCATATGATCCTTGCCGGCCGGGGTAATGAGCATGCCGTCCTCAAAGCGCACGGAAATGCAGCCCTGCACTGCGGAGAGCAGCTTGCGGTCATAGCAGCGGCGGGCAAAGGTGCACAGTTCCATGCGCAGCTTCTGTTCCTCTTCGGAAACAGGCATTTCTGCATCGGCTGCGGGCAGCATCTTTTCCTGTGCGCCAGCTTCCAACTCTTTCTCTGTCAGCGTATGTACGCCGCCCAGGCGCATCGCGTTGAGTTCAGCCTCGCCGGTGAGCGTGATGGTTTCGAAGGCCGCGAACGCGTCCATCAGGTTCTTTGCGCCGCACACCACGCCGTGGTTGGCCATCAATACGGTATTGTAGCCCTCTTTGAAACGTGCATTGATATTTGCGTCCAGTTCAAGGCTTCCGGCCACATCATAGGGAACCTGGGCCACCTTGCCGCAGATTTTCCATGCATCGGGAACGATGCGGGTTTGAGGTTCGCGTCGAACAACGGCAAAACCCACCATGACCGGAGGATGGGCATGCACGACGCCGAAGATATCCGGGCGTGCGCCGTAAATATCCCTGTGGAAGGGCAGTTCCACGGAAGGCTTATGCTTGCCGATATAGCTGCCGTCGGGCTTGACCTGCATGATGTCATCGCGGGTCAGGTTGCCCTTGTCCACGCCGGAGGGAGTGATCCATATATCGCCGTTTTCGTCCCGGATGGAAAGGTTTCCGCCCGAGGTGGTGGTCATGCCATATTTATAGATACGATTCATCATTTCGACCAGTTGATCCGCCGGATGAAGGAGTTCAAAATCCATGGTATCGCCTCTATTTCCTATTTAAATACCGCATCTATGTTAGCACAAAAAACGTCAATTTGGAAGATGGCTTGAAAAAAACATCCGCCGATGCTACAATTAGAAAAAACGAAAGGGGCTTTGCCCATGAGCGATTTGAATAACGAAGTCCGCGAGAGCGAAGTTCAGGAACAGGTTCACACAGCGGAAGTTGTAAATGAAGAAAAGAATCCCGTCCTCGAAGGCGTGAAGGCAAAGCTGGAGCCCATCGTGGAGGATGTACGCGCAAAGATCGATCCCGTGGTGGAGGACGTAAAATCCAAGGCTGCTCCCGTAATCGACAAGGTAAAAACCGCCGCCGAAGACGCCATCGACGCCGTCAAGGAAGGCGCGGAAAAGGTCAGCGACTTTTTGAGCGCTGATTTGCCCGGCATCAACGTGAAAAACGAGCTCTTCGACGAACTGGAAGCCCAGGCAACCGCTCAAAAGGACGCCGCCAAGGCCAAGGCAGAAGAGATGCAGGCCCTGCTGGAAAAGATGATGGGCAAGAAATAAACAAAACAGGA
The DNA here is from genome assembly GCA_017938785.1 of Clostridia bacterium. Next base: position 9,212 of record JAGBAU010000160.1, on the reverse strand, counting down.
AGGATGAATCATCCTTCCTGTTTTGTCTACGGAGCGTGGATTTACTTTTCCCCTCCCCTGCGCTAGAATGGATGCGAGGTGAAGGACATGGATTGTTCAAAGGTGGGCATGTTGATTCGCAGACTGCGCATGGAAAAGAAGCTGACCCAGGCAGCCCTCGCCGCTCGATTGAACCTGAGCGCCAAAACTATATCCAAATGGGAGCGGGGCCTGGGCTGCCCGGACGTCACCCTGCTGAATGCGCTGTCCGCCATTCTGGATGTGGATATTTCCCGCCTGCTGGAGGGCGAACTCCTTCCCAACGAAACCGTTGGAGGCAATATGAAAAACACAAAGTACTATGTATGCCCGGATTGCGGCAGCATTTCCCTGTGCACCGGCAATGCGGAAATCTCCTGCTGCGGGCGCAGGCTGAACGCCCTCGAAATGGTGAAAGCCGAACCCGATGAAAAGCTGCATGTTGAAATTGTAGAGGATGAATGGTTCATCAGCAGCGATCATCCCATGGAAAAGGACAACTATATCTCCTTCGTGGCATTCCAGACCGGCGACAAAGTGGAACTGGTCAAACAGTATCCCGAATGGAACCTGCAGCTGCGGCTGAAGAAACGGGGGCATGGTAATCTGATCTGGTATTCTGCCGTACAGGGATTGCGCTATCAGCTGCTGTAAGGAAATCCTTGACATCCGCCTTTTCGGATTGTACAATGCTTGCAAACAGCACTTTAAGAAAGGCGGATGATTATGAAAAAGATACTCGCATTACTCATGGCCATGGCCTGCCTGTTTACCTGCGCGCTGGCAGAGACCGCTGATCGTGTTCCCGCATCCTACACCTACAATCTTGCCGACGATGAAACCCTGTACCTTGAAAACCTGATCTTCAATGGCGATGTGGTTATCGGTGGCGGCAACGGTATGATCATGTTTGCCAACTGCGAATTCAACGGCGACGTGATCCAGACTTCCGAAACCAGCTGCCGTGCCATGATTCTGCCCGACTGCACGGTGAACGGCCGCTTCGTGCTGCGCAACTCCATCCAGGAAACCACCCTCGAAGCTGCCTTCCCGAAAATTATGAGCTACGTGCCCGCCGAGGTTGTTGCTGAAGATTGCTTCGGCTTATTCCTCTCCCTGGGCGGCTTTGACGTGGTATTCAACGGCGAAACCTACACCATGGCCGATTCCGATGTATATTTTGATAACAACAATCCCGATCAGGGTATGGTTCCCTACGAGGGACAGGAGGCCAACCTGTTCTGGATCGCCCAGTGGTGGGAGAACGGCGAACAGAATATTCTGATGGAATGCGAATACGATCCCACGATCTGATATATTAATAGAAAAAAAGGATCATCCTTGCGGATGATCCTTTTTTGTTTATCCGAAAGCCAAGCCCGCCAGCGGCGACAGCACGATCATCACCAGCGAAAACACCAGAGACGCCACCGACAGTAGCGTGGAGCGCTGGCTGGACGGAAAACGCTCGTTCAGGATGGCGTCGGTGCGCACTTCCAAAGCGTCACTACAGAAGTTAGCCGCAAAGCCGCCGATACACATGAGCAGCGCACTCTGTCCCACTCCGAACAATACGCCCAGCATCGCACCGCCCATGCACATTATCGCGGCAGACCGGAAGCGCAGGCCGGAGAGCTGTGCCGAAAGCCGTGCGCCTACTGCTCCACCCAACGAAATCACAAACAGCGCCGGTCCCAGCAGGGTATTGCTCACACCCACGCAGCTCAGGCGCGCCTGCAGGAAGAAGACAGTGAGGATTGCCGTAGCGCCCACCAGGGAATTGACCAGCATCAGGGCAAGGCTTTCACCGTTTGCGCACAGAAAAGCCAGGCTTTCCCGGAAGCAGCGCAGTATGCGCCCGGAAATTGTGCCCTCGAACTGCTTCTCTTCCGTTTGAATCTCTTTCAGGCTGCATGCGGCCAACATGCCCACCAACGCAAGAGATGCATCCAGGATATATGCCGCACGGTGGCCGATCATGAGCGCCAGACCCGCGCAGAGGATTGCCGCCGCATTACCCAGGCGATATATGCTCAGCTCCCGGGAAGAGAAATCCATATATTTATCCGCCTGTCCGGCTTCCTTCATACTGTCATAGGCCAGAGCTTCCCGTGCCCCGGAAGCAAAGTTATAGCCCCAGGCGTCCAGCACCAGCGCAAGGCAGACTCCCGCCAGCTGGTTGGAAAACGCCATGCCGATCGCAGAGAGAACAAACATCAGCTGGCTGAGCACCATGGACTTCTTTCGCCCAAACACATCGGAGATCACACCCGAAGGCACCTCGAACAGCAGGCTGGCCAGATGAAAGCAGCTCTCTGCCAATCCAATTTCCACCAGGGTAAAGCCGCGGGCAGCCAGAAGCGCCACCCAGCTCGCCCCGGCCAGCTGGAAACTGCTCAGGGCGCTCACGGTCAGCAATCGATTCAGTTGTTTCTTGAGTATAGACATAAAAAATCCCCTTTCAAATCCTTTGAATCTGAATGGGGAATCGTGGCAAAACTGTGTTTTCAGCTAAAAATGAGCGCACGAATCCCCGGAGGGGTGAAAATATCGCCCTTCATCAGGTGAAGCTGGGTGTTTTTCCACTTCATGCGGATGCGCTCCTTTCGCTTTCTTGGTAACAATTATATTCCTTTTCAGGGACGCTGTCAACGGATACAGCGCACCTGTGCCGCCTCGTACTGGTCGTGGGCTTCGGGTTCTTTATCCATTTCCCAAACAAAAAGAAAACCAAATCCGCCGCTTGGGTGACGGATTTGGTTTTTAAACATCTTAGTTGTGCTGGGTATTGGTGGCGCGCAGGGTAACGTCGTGGTAGCCGCCTTCCACGATGGAAACGGAGGATACCAGGGTCAGCTTTGCATCGCGCTGCAGGTCGGGAATGTTGATAACGCCCACGTTGCACATGGTGGACTTGACCTTGTACAGGCTCTTTTCCACGTTGTCGTGCAGGGAACCTGCGTAGGTAACGTAGGAGTCAACGCCTTCTTCGAAGTTGAGCTTGGTCTTGCCGCCCAGGTCGTAGCGCTGCCAGTTGCGGGCGCGGTTGGAACCTTCGCCCCAGTACTCCTTCACGTAGGAGCCATTGATCATCAGCTTCTGGGTGGGGGACTCGTCGAAGCGGGCGAAGTAGCGGCCCAGCATCAGGAAGTCTGCGCCCATGGCCAGAGCCAGGGTCATGTGATAGTCATGCACGATGCCGCCGTCGGAGCAGATCGGTACATAAACGCCGGTGCGCTTGAAGTATTCATCGCGGGCTGCAGCAACCTCGATCAGAGCGGAAGCCTGGCCGCGGCCAATGCCCTTGGTTTCGCGGGTGATGCAGATGGAACCGCCGCCGATGCCGACCTTAACGAAGTCAGCACCCTGCTCTGCCAGGAACAGGAAGCCTTCGCGGTCAACAACGTTGCCTGCGCCGACCTTGACGGTGTCGCCGTACTTTTCGCGGATGAACTTGATGGTCTTGGCCTGCCAGCAGGTGTAGCCTTCGGAGGAGTCGATGCACAGAACGTCTGCGCCGGCTTCAACCAGAGCGGGAACGCGCTGCTCATAGTCCTTGGTGTTGATACCTGCGCCGACCATGTAGCTCTTCTTGCTGTCCAGCAGCTCGAGGGGGTTTTCCTTGTGCTGGTCGTAGTCCTTGCGGAATACGAAGTACATCAGGCGGCCTTCGTCATCCACGATGGGCAGGGAATTGAGCTTGTGGTCCCAGATGATATCGTTGGCTTCCTTCAGCGTGGTGCTGGCGGGAGCGGTGATCAGCTTCTCCAGGGGAGTCATGAAGGAAGACACCAGTTCGGTAGTATCCATGCGGGATACGCGGTAATCGCGGCTGGTGACAACGCCCAGGAGCTTGCCGGTGGCGGTGCCGTCCTCAGTCACGGGCATGGTGGAATGGCCCAGCTCTTCGCGCAGGGCCAGGACGTCTGCCAGGGTCATGTCGGGACGCAGGTTTGCATCGCTGACAACGAAGCCGGACTTGTAGTTCTTTACGCGGGCAACCATGGCTGCTTCGCTTTCAATGCTCTGGGAGCCGAAGATGAAGCTCATGCCGCCTTCGCGGGCCAGGGCGATAGCCAGGGTATCGTTGGAAACGGACTGCATGATCGCAGATACCATGGGAATATTCAGGGAAATAGCGGGCTCTTCGCCCTTCTTGAACTTAACCAGGGGAGTCTTCAGAGAAACGTTGGCGGGAATGCAATTCTCAGAGGTGTAGCCGGGAATGAGCAGATACTCGCTGAAAGTGCGGGAAGGTTCGCTGATATAATGTGCCATCGTAAATCGCCCCTTTGCTAATACTTATAATTTTCTATATTGAACGTATCATAGCACTTTCAAACTGCTTTTTCAGCAATTTTGGGTTACATTCAGGTTGAAAGCATAAGATTTTGCTTGTCATATTTCATTTTTCATGCTTCGGCAGGAATTCCGCCCCGGCAAAGCGAAGTTTAAACCACACCCATCCGGGAGGAAACATATGAAAGAACAATACAAGTTCTGTGTCAACGGCCTGACCATCCGGGCGGAATTTGCCCCGGAGGACACACAGGTAATATTCATACCCCTTCTTGAACGGCTGACGAAGCTGCAGCAGGAGAAAAACAGGCGCATCATCGCCTTCCTGGCCGCACCTCCGGCTGCGGGCAAGAGCACGCTGTGCTGCTATCTGGAACACCTCAGCCGCACCACACCCGGCCTGACCCACGTGCAGGTGGTGGGCATCGACGGCTTCCACTATTATCAGGATTATCTGGACAGCCATACAATCGACCGCAATGGCGAAACCATTCCCCTGGCCAAAATCAAGGGTGCACCGGAAACCTATGATGTGCAAAAGCTGCGCGGTCTGCTCGATACCCTGAACGAGGAAAACCAGTTTTGGCCCGTCTATGACCGCCGCATCCACAACCCTGTGGAAAATGCCGTGGAAATCCGGGAGAAAATCATCATCCTGGAAGGCAACTGGCTGCTGCTGGAGGAAGAACCGTGGAACACCCTCAGCTGCGATTATTCCGTCTTCCTGCGGGCGGGCGATGAAAGCCAGCTGGAGCGCATCGTTCAGCGCAAGATGATGGGCGGCTTTTCCGAGGAACATGCCCGGCAAATCGTTCGGTCCAACGACTGGCCCAACATCTTAAGATGCATGAACCATTCCCGCCGGGGCGGCCTGACCCTGGCTTATAACAAAAACGGTATACTGGAGGAAATATGAAAAAGCTTGGTTTTATCGGCCTGGGCAACATGGGCCGCGCAATCGCATCCGGCCTGATCACCGGCGGCGCAATCGCCGGAAACGATGTATACGGCTACGCCCCCACCTGGGATAAGCTCTGCGCCTATGCACAGGAAACGGGCATCCATGCCTGCAAGAGTGCTCTGGAGGTCGTGGGGAATTCCGATACTATCCTCATCGCCGTAAAGCCCTATGTGATCGAAGGCGTACTGGCGGAAATCAAGGATGCGCTCAAGGGCAAGGCCCTCATCAGCGTAGCGCTGGGCTATGATTATGCACGGCTGAGTTCCCTGCTGGACGATAGTACCCGCATTCAGTTCATCATGCCCAATACCCCGGCCATGGTGGGTTCGGGCGTCATGCTTTTTGAAAAGACCAACTCCCTCGAAGCCGAAGAACACGAGCTGCTGCTGAAGTTGTTTGCGACCCTCGGCCTGGTGGAGGAGCTGCCCAGCCACCTGATGGGCATCGGCGGTGCAGTCTCTGGCTGCGGCCCGGCCTTCTGCGCACTGGTAATCGAAGCCCTGGCGGATGCAGGCGTAAAATATGGACTGCCCCGCGCCACCGCCTACCGTCTGGCCAGCAAAACCCTGAGCGGCACCGGCGATATGCAGCTGAAAACCGGCAGCCATCCCGGCGTGATCAAGGACGGCGTATGCTCCCCCGGCGGCACCACCATCCGCGGCGTGGAAGCACTGGAACGCGCAGGCCTGCGTGCCGCCATGCTGGACGCAGTGCAGGCAGTCATGGAGAAGAAGGCATGAATGAGAACCTGACCTGGGATCAGCTGGACCACGGCGATGTACATCATCTGCTGAGCCTGGAATGCCTGAACTGCGCGCTGAACCAGCTGATTTCCGCCACGGAGCTGGCGAACATGCCCGAAGCACGTCGAATCGCCCTCATGCAGGAGGCCTTTGAAACCGTCGCCAAAAAGGGCATTGACCGCAACAACTGTGAAATCATCGAAGAGGTTTACCGCATCGCCACCCGGGCCATCGGGGATGAAAATCCCTACCGGGAAGTAAAATCCCATTTTAACCGGGGCATGATGCGCCTTTGGCCGGAGGTGCGCAGGCACATCGCCGAGAGCGACAATCCCCTGGCCGCCGCCGTGCGCGCCGCCATCGCAGGCAACCTGATCGACCTGGCCGCCCTGGGCCTGGACGTTTCCCTGGATATCGCCATGGCGAAGGTGCACGAGGTGGACCGCATCGGCATGTACATCGATGAAACCGCCAGCCTGGCAGATGCACTCTCCAAGGCGAAGACCCTGCTGGTGCTGGGCGATAACTGCGGCGAAATCGCCATGGATCGGCTGCTCATCGAAACCATACGCAAACTCTATCCCCATCTGCACGTGCAGTACGGCGTGCGCGGCACTGCTGTAGTGAACGACGTCACCCGCGAGGACGCCGCCGAAGTGGGCATGGATGAGATCGCCGAAATCATCGACAACGGCGATTGCGTGCTGGGTACCCTGCTCTACCGCACCAGCCCGGAATTCAATGAAAGCTTCTACAACGCGGATGTGGTCATCTGCAAGGGCATGGGCAACTATGAAGGCCTGCACGGCTGCGACCGCGGCAACATGTGGTTTTTGCTGATCGCCAAGTGCAATACCATGGCCCGCCTGACCAAATCCCCCAAGGGCAGCATCCTTTGCCTGCGGAAGGAAAAATAATGAAACACAAGAAATCCACCCCATTCCTGCCGGGGTGGATTTCGTGCTATATTCCATGATAAATATAGAAAAGAAGCATAGAAAATCGACCCCATAATCCACGGGGTCGATTTTTGTTCACTTAAACGCCGCCAGTCAGGTGGCAACGGCGCCTCGCCGCTTACAGGAGCTTGAGCAGCTTCTGATAGGCTGCCTCCCATTCGGGGGTATGGTTGGGGGTGAATTCGTTGACTTCTTCACTGTTGCGAACTACGCGGCGAAGATCGGCCACATCCTTCACTGCGCCCAGGGCCATGGCCTGCGCCAGCAGGTTGCCGATGGCTGCGCCTTCCACGGGACCGGTGATGACCGGGCGGTCCAGGGAGTCGGCTGCCATCTGGTCCAGCATCTTGTTGTTGATGCCGCCGCCGACGATGTTCAGGGTATCGATGCGCTGGCCCTTGATTTCCTCAAGGCGCTCCAGAGCCCAGCGATACTTCAGCGCCAGGGACTCATAGATGCAGCGTGCAACCTGACCCACGGTCTCGGGGATGGGCTGGTTGGTCTTGCGACAGTATTCCTGGATCTTCTTTTCCATGTTGCCGCCGGCGAAGAACTCGCCGTAATCGGGATCGATGATGGAACGGAAGGGTTCGGCCTTCTCTGCTTCCTTCACGATGTCCGGCCAGGACAGGTTCATGCCGTTCTTGATCCAGTCGCGACGGCATTCCTGAATCAGCCACATGCCCATGATATTTTTGAGGGGACGATGGCCGCCCTGGATGGTGCCTTCATTAGAGAAGTTGGCGTCGCGCACCTCGGGGGTGAGGATGGGCTCGTCCACTTCCACGCCGAACAGGGACCAGGTGCCGCTGGAGCAGAAGGCGAAGCTGCCGCTGCCGGGAATGGCAGCTACTGCAGATGCGGTATCGTGGGTGCCGACGGCTGCGAAATTGGCCTGGTTGATGCCCAGTTCCTCGCACAGCTCGGGACGCAGCTTGCCGCGCAGGCTTCCGGCACGGTCGATCTCGGTAAAGATCTTCTCGGGCAGGCCCAGTTCACGGATGGTATCCCAATCCCAATCCTTGGTGGTGGGGTTGTAGATCATGCCGGTGGTAACTTCGGTGTACTCGCTCTTCTTCTCGCCGGTGAGGAAGTAGCCCAGCAGGTCGGGCAGCAGCAGCATGGTTTCTGCATTCTCCAAAACCACGTCGCCCTCGGCCTTGCGGCGATGGAGCTGATAGATGGTATTGAAGTTCAGATGGGCGATGCCGGTGCGCTCAAAGAGCTTGTCCTTGGGAACGACATCCCAAACGCGCTCCATATCCTCATCCACTGCCATGCGGTAGGAACGGGGATTGCCCAGCAGGTGGCCGTTCTTATCCAGCAGGCCGTAGTCTACGCCCCAGGTGTCGATGCCGCAGCAATCCAGATCGCCGTAACCGCCGTTCTTGAAGGCCAGCAGGCCCTGCTTGAGCTGGTTGTAGAGGTAGGGCAGGTCCCAGTAGAACACGCCGTTCATTTCGATGTAATGGTTTTCGAAGCGGTGCAGCTCCGTCATCACGATCTTGTCACCGTCAAACTGGCCGAGAATTGCGCGGCCGTTGCTGGCGCCCAGATCGAATGCAATCAGATTCAACTTTTTCATGCTATGCCTCCATTAACGCTTGGAGAGAACTTCTTCTTCGTACTTCTTGACCTGGGCGTACCAATCCATGCCCACGGGGATGTTGTGGGTCAGGCAGTAGTAATCCCAGATTGCGCTGGCGGGCATGCTCTTGCGCTCTTCCAGCATGGCCAGGCGCTTGGTGTAATCGCCTTCGGTTTCGGCGGCCTGCATGGTCTTGTAATCTGCCAGGCAAGCATTCAGCAGGGCCTTGCGGGCATTGCGCATGCCGATGGCCCAGCAAGCGATGCGATTGATGGAAGCATCGAAGTAGTCCAGGCCGATGAAGGTGCGATCCTGGTAATCGTTGAAGATGATTTCATCCATGATCTTCTGCAGTTCGTCATCCAGGGCAACTACGTGGTCGCTGTCCCAGCGAACAGGGCGGGAGACGTGCAGGATGGTGCTGTCAACAAAGTTCAGCACGGCGCTCATCTTGGCGGAAATGACCTCGGTGGGATGGAAGTGGCCGGCGTCCAGGGTGTAAGCCAGACCGTTCTTGATGGCATAGCCCATGGAGAACTCATGGCTGGCTACAGTGAAGGATTCTACGCCGATGCCGAAGAGCTTGGACTCCAGGCCGCAGGGAACATCCTTCTGGGAGATGGACTTGTCGGCGAAGATTTCGT
>JAGBAU010000159.1 GCA_017938785.1 Clostridia bacterium | reverse complement strand
GGATCAGCGAAAGAGGCAGCAGATAGCGGCCGTACAGGAATACAGGAAATACAGCCGTATCCAGGATTACGCTGAGCACAATGGCCAGGGGCGGAAGGATTCTTTTCAGCAAAACGGGAACCTCCGTTCAGGTTTTCAGGATAAAGGCAGGGACAGGATTGCCCCTGCCTTTATCAAAATCAATCGTTGAAGTTATAAGCGGTATCGGCCCAGGTATCTTCCACCATGTTGCCAACCTTGAAATCGTCGTAGACAGTCTTTTCGGTCTCGGGAATGGCGGTGGGATAGCTCCAGATGGGATTTTCGCTGGTGGGCTCGGGAGTGGGAGTGGTGCCGGGCTTGGGCGTTGCGTTGGACTGCTGCTTGTACTCGGCCTTGGGGGTAGTGATGGGCTCCAGGTAATCGTTGTCGGTTTCAATAACCGTGCGCAGAATGAATACCTCTTCAATGCGTTGGAAATCCACCGAGGGGGTGACGATTGCATAGGTGCCTTCAGAACCGGCGTCCAGGCTCAGGGCGGTAACGTTACCAATCTTGAGCCCCTTGGGATACAGGCTGTCCGTACCGGAGGTGACTACGGTATCGCCCGGGGTGATGCTGTTCACGTTGGGCAGGTAGTAAACGTAGCACTGGGCCGCACTGTCGGAATCGGAAATCTGGCCGCGCATTACGCCGTTGTCACGGGTGCGCTGCATCAGGCAGGCCACGGCACTGCGGGTGTCGATGATGGTGATGACCTTGGCGTAGTTCAGGCCCACCTCATACACGCGGCCGATCAGACCATCGCCGTTGACTACGGCCATACCGGTGGAAACGCCGTGGTTGGAGCCGCGGTTCAGAGAGAAGGTTTTGAACCAGGGACCTGCATCGCGGGCAATCACCTTGGCGTAGATGGGATCGAGGGATTCATAGGTGCTCATTGCGCCCATCTCTTCCTTCAGGCGAGCCAGTTCCTGCATGGATTCCTCGGCGTTCACCAGCTCCATGCGCAGCTGTTCATTTTCGAAGGAAAGGGTTTCATAGTCCGCTTTGAGGGTACCGTAGCTCTTCCATTCGGTGACTACTGCCTTTACCTTGCTGGCTGCGGTGTTGAAGGCGTTCTGCACCGGGGTGATCAGCGAACCGATGGCGTTTTCAAATATGGAAATCTGGCCGCCGCTGCGCAGCATCAGGAAGAAGATGGTTGCCACAAGCGCCAGGATGACCAGCACAGCATACACGATGCGGCGAACCCGGTTAGAGCGGCCCTTTTTCTGTCCGGCAGTCTTCTTTGCGGAATAACGCTTGGTTGCGCCGGTTTTTTTCTTAGCCATTTGTTATGCTCCTTACAATGGATGTAGAGGGAATCAAACTTCCAGCAGGCAGCCGGTGGCGGCCAGCTTCTGGTAGATCTTTTCATCGGAAGCGGCGATGCATGCACCCAGGGCCACTTCATCCTGGGGATTTTCGCCCATGGTCACAGGAATGTTCAAAAGCTGCTGCAGCCGTTCACTCAGGCCTTCCAGCAGTGCGCCGCCGCCGCAGAGGTGGATGCCGTTCACCAGCATATCTTCCGCCAGCTCGGCAGGGGTATTTTCAAATGCCTCGCGGATGGATTCCAGCAGATTGTCCAGTGCCGGCAGGATGGCACGCTGTACGTCCAGGGCGGTGATCTCCGCGGTGGCAGGACGGCCGGTGCGGGCGTCACGTCCGCGCAGGGTCACCTTCTCCAGGTTCTCCATGGGAATCTCCATGGCGGTACCCAGGTCAATTTTGAGATCCTCCGCCGTGCGCTGGCCGATGATCAGGCCCTTTTCGCGGCGGATGTAGCGCATGATGGCTTCGTCCATGGACAGGCTGCCGGTACGGCTGGTGCGCGCAGCCACCACGCCGTTCATGCTGATCACGGCCACTTCCGTGGTGGAACCGCCGATGAGTACCACCATGATGCCCTTGGCTTCCTCAATGGACAGTCCTGCGCCCAGGGCGGCGGCGATGCTGCCGCGGATCAGGGCTGCCTTTTTGGCGCCTGCGCCGCGCACGGCAGCCTGTACGGCGGCGTGCTCCACACGGGTGGCGCCGGTGGACATGGAAACCACCAGACGGTTCTTCTCCAGCGCACGGCGCTTGCCCAGCGCCTTTTCGGCCAGGGACTTCATCAGCAGGGTGGCCAGTTCAATATCGGCCACTGCACCGTCCATCACGGGGGAGAAGATGGCAACGTCCTTGGGGGTGCGGCCCAGCATCTGGCGGGCGTCACGGCCTACGCCGAGCACATCCTCGGTATCTTCACGCATGGTGAGCACATAGCTGGGCTCGCGCAGTACGATGCCTTCATTTTCAAGACAGATGGTCAGGTTGGCGGAACCCAGGTCGATGCCTACGCCGCCGGAAGAAAAAACGCCCATATGTTGAACCTCCGTGTGTCAGTCGATAAAGGAAGAAAGCATTTCCCGGATATCATCCACCGGGAAGCCGATTACGTTCTCATAGGAGCCTTCGTAGCCGTCTACGAACTTGCCTGCGCCGCCCTGGATACCGTAGGCGCCTGCCTTGTCCATGGGTTCGCCGGTGAGGATGTAGGCCCAAATCTCCTCATCCGAAATCTTACGGAAGCGCACGCCGGTGCGCACGGAGCGGGTTTCGGATTTGTTGGTGGCGGCGTCGATGATGGTCACGCCGGTGAACACCTCGTGGGTGCGGCCGGAGAGGGCAGAGAGCATGCGGTGTGCATCGGCTTCGTCCTCAGGCTTGCCCAGGGCGTGTCCATCCAGGGAAACCAGCGTGTCGCTGGCGATCACGATGCCGTGATCCTCGTTCTTTGCAATGGCTTCGGCCTTGCGGCGAGAGAGGATGGCCACCACATCCCGGGCATGGCCGGAAACATTTTCATCTACATCGGGCACGATGATTTCAAAGCTGTAGCCCATCCCGGAAAGCAGCTCCCGCCTGCGGGGAGAGCCGGAAGCCAGGATCAGGCGAAAATCCTGTTTGATGGTGGAATTCATACAATTCTCCATAATAATCCATTCTAATACATACTATATTATAGCACATAAAAGTGACGATTCAAGCATTTCGGCCCATCGTGCGGATTTTGTCACGAACATATTACAGAAACCACAAAAAAGAATGCCCGCGCAGCTTTGCGCGGGCACTAAAAACCTGCTCAGGCGAGTTTGATCTTCAAATCGCTGTAGATGCGGTAAGCGGAATCCAGGATTTCCTTATCACACTCATGGGTGAGCTTTTCGCGGGCTTCGGCGATGGGATAGTAGCCGCCGTTGAGGAAGCCCTGGTCGAAGGAAATGTGGTAGGAAGCATCGTCCGCTTCCATGGCAAACCACTGGATGCGGTTGCTGACTTCCTTTTCGCGGGTCGTGGAATAGAAGGTGTAGCGGGTGTTTCCTGCGATGCCGATGATACGGGCATGGATACCGGCTTCATCTTCCACGCGCCAGAGGGCCACATCGTTGGAGCGGTTCTGGTTGCGGATTACGCCCTTGGGCATGACCCACTCTCCGTGGTCATCGAACAGAAGAAAGACCTGTTCACCATAGAATACAACGCCGCCTGCACAGCTGCGAATTGCACTTGCCATACTTCAAATTACCTTCCTTTTTAACGGTAAGTAACATAATAGCACACATTTGCAGGAAATACAATAACAATCTTAGGAAAATTGATGGTCAAAGATTCACTTTTTGGTGGACATGGGTACAAATTCTGTGCTAGAATGATATATACTTAGACTGAAAAAGGGGCGGTGAAGTTCCATGATGAATACCTTCAGCCAATGGGTTCAGG
>JAGBAU010000002.1 GCA_017938785.1 Clostridia bacterium | reverse complement strand
CCTTGGCGTAGATGGTGATCTTCTTGCCGTCTACGGTGATGAAATCTTCGCCAGCTTCAACAACGTGGCCCTGAGCAGCATAGTTGCCCTGGGTGGAGTCGTACTTCAGCAGGTGAGCCAGCATCTTGGGGGAAGTCAGGTCGTTGATAGCGACTACTTCGTAGCCCTCAGCGCCGAACATCTGACGGAAAGCAAGACGACCGATACGGCCGAAACCATTGATAGCAACTTTAACAGCCATGATAAAAACCTCCTAAATTTTCGGGTACATGGGCAAACCAAAGTACCTCAATTTACAACAATATTTTACCCCATCAGCGCGGGAATAACAAGTGGTTTTCAAGTGTTTTTTTGGTAAAATATGCACCGCTTCGTAAAAAGCGGTGCAAAAAAACTTATTCTTCGTCGAGAACGATATCCTGATAGAAGGAAGTGCCGTCCAGTTTTTCCTTGCAGCCCAGGGCTTCGAGCACCGTGGCGGAGACGTCCGCGAAGGTCTTTCTCTCACCCAGGTTCATGCTCTCCTCCAGACCCAGACCCCAAACCAGCAGCGGCACCTTTTCGCGGGTGTGGTCAGTGGTGGGATAGGCGGGATCGCAGCCATGGTCGGCGGTGATGATCAGCATGCCGTCGTCGCCCAGCAGCTTCAGGATTTCCGGCAGGCGTTTGTCGAAATCCTCCAGCGCCCTGGCAAAGCCCTTCACATCGTTGCGGTGACCGTAGAGCATGTCGGTATCCACAAGGTTTGCAAACAGCAGGCCCTTCCAGTTGTCCTTCTGGAGGTATTCGATGATGGCCTCGGTGCAGGCTTCGTTGCCGGCGGCATGGTTGGACTGGGTGAGGCCGCGGTGGTTGAAGATATCCTCAATTTTACCTACGCCGAGCACATCCTTGCCGCTGTTTTTGATTACATCCAGCATAGTCTGGCCCGTGGGATCCACGCTGGAATCGCGGCGGTTGCCGGTGCGCACGAATGCGCCGGGATTGCCCACGAAGGGACGCGCGATGACGCGGCCCACGTTGTGCTCGCCCTTGAGCAGGCGGCGGGCGGTGCGGCAGATATGGTGCAGCTCGCTCGGCGGTACGATGGCCTCATGGGCGGCAATCTGGAATACGCTGTCCGCGCTGGTGTAGACGATCAGCTTGCCGGTCTTGATGTGCTCCGGACCCAGTTCCTCGATGATGGCGGTGCCGGATGCAGCTTTGTTGCCGATGGTCCCCATGCCGGTTTCGTCCTCAAAGGCCTGGATCAGGTCCCTGGGGAAGCCGTTGGGATAGGTGGGGAAGGGCTTTTTCAGGGTGAGGCCTGCGATTTCCCAGTGGCCGGTGGTGGTATCCTTGCCGGCGGCGGCTTCCAGCATGGTGCCGTAGCATCCGATGGGCTCATCCTCTCCCAGAGGATGCATATCGATGGTCTTCAGAAGGCCCAGCTCCGTGAGGTTGGGAATATCCGGATGTTCCTGTGCAATTACGTGCGCCAGGGTATCGGCGCCCTTATCGCCATATTTGGCGGCATCATGCTGCCAGCCGGCGCCAACGCCGTCGAGCACGATCAAAACCACTCGATTCATGTTCTTCACGATTCTCATCCCTCCAATCGTAGTATATCCGCCAGGCGCGAAATCATTTCACTGCAGGTGGGCTGACCTCGCCCGGCGTCCACTGTATCCGCAAAAATGCGGTATTGGTTGTCAAATTTGTCGCTCTGCCATGCCAGCCCGATCACATGGCGCATGGCGCGCTCCACCTGTCGGGTGTTCATGCCAAAGGCCTCGCCGATCCTGGGATAGAGCTGCATGCCCATCCGATGTCTGAGCCGCTGATCGGCGGCGCAGAGCAGGACGGCCCGCTTCAGGCATTCCCGGCCCGGATGGGCGGGTACGCCCAGGGCGTCCAGCAGCATTTCCGTCCGCTGGGCTTCCTGATCTGTAAAGCGGATTTCATTCCTGCGAAGCTGGTTCACCGTGGAAACAAAGGCCTCCGGAGAAGATGCCTGTCCGAGCAAAACAGCACCGCAGCGCTCAAGCAAATTGCCGTCTGGCAGCGGATAATGCTCGTCATGCAGAACCAAAACCGCAGGCCGCACGGGGAGTGAAAGGCTGCACAGCGCGTGCTTTGCCAACGACTGTCCATCCATACCGGGGAGGAATGTGTCCGCCGCCAGCAGGTCCGGCCGAAAGGCCGCCAGCGCATGAAGTGCCGAGGGGCCGTCTTTGCACATGCAGTCCAGGGATACGCCTGCATCCGCAAGTCCGCGGACAATCTGCAAGCGCGACGCCTGTGAAGCAGCGGCTGCAACCGCCGTCCGGATTAGCCTCGACAAGCGGTTCACCTCGATTTCATCCGTTTCACATCTATAGTTTTTTCTACAGAAGACATATGAATTCCTGCGTTCCTGTGAAAAAATGTGAAATATTGCAGCTTTACACCGGGTAATAGCAGTTTCTGCTGCATGCGCCGCCCAGAATTTCCCGGCGCAGCGCTTCTGGGGCAGCGCCGTCCAAATCCAGTGCGCGGCGCAGGAGTGCGACGTCGCGTTCGATGCATTCCACATGCGCGCCCCTGCCCACGACCTTCAGGTGGGTGACGCCTGCCTGCTTCAGCAGGGGCAGTGCGCACAGCGCGCATCCGCCTGCGCCGAAGTGGTCGGCGGGGTAAGGATCGTCTTCTTCCCGGATGCGGCAGTCCGGCCCTACGGGACGGAAGGGGACATGGCACAGGTGATCCAGCTCATCGCAGTGCAGGCTGGAGCAGAACGCGCCGGAATAGTGGCATCTCTCGTTCAGGGCAAAGGCTTCGTATTCGGCGCCGGGAACTGCGGATATACAGGCGGCCATTTCCTCCGGCGTCATCTTGCGGGGAAAGATGTAGCGATGGACGCCCATGCGGCTGAACAGCCGGAAGGCGTCGGGGTTGAAGCATCCCGCCTCGCCGCTCAGGTGAATCCGTCCGTTTATGTCCTGGTTCTTCAGGTACAATATGAGTCCCGGGTCCGCCAAAATCCAGTCCCGGAAGCCCAGCTGTGAAAGCTGAAAGAGCAGCTCGGCGATGACGGGGTACTGCTCCGGCAGGTAACTGATGGAATTGAAGGTGAGGGATACGGGCGCGCCGTATTTCTCAACCTGCTCTGCCAGGAGATGCATTTCGTCCAGGGTATCGATCTGGATGCCATGCAGCAGTACCTCACGGCGGTTCAGGGGCGTAAGATTTGTATATTTTTCCAGCCACTCCCAAGGGATGAAGCCTGCAAACAGCTCATCCGCCCCGGCTTGCACCAGCCGGGGATAGGCTTCGGGGGAGCTCAGCCCGGCGGTGATTTTCATACGGTTCATGCGGCTCCTCCTCAGAAATTGAGTACCCAGCGGTCGACGCCGGCGGGGATGTGCGCAAGCTCACGGTCAGCGGCCAGCAGGGAATTCCAGCGACCCAGCATGTCCAGGTGGCGGGGATAGAGGAACAGATTCTCTTCGCACCAATGCGCACAGCTGTCCGCGGGAGCTTGCCTGCCCCGGTCGACGCTTGTGCATGCGGCGCGCAGCGGGCACCATAGGGACGTGTTGGTCTGGTAGAAGGGCAGATGCAGGCTACAGGGCGCATCCGGCAATTCTGTGGGCAGGCAGCAGCTTTCGTATTCATAACGGCGGACGCCCAGCTCCATCAGGAAGGACCGGTAGGATGCGTCGTTCAGGGCGTTGCGTGCAAGCAAATCCTCACGGCCTGCCATTCCTGCCTTCCACTGCATGCGCGGGTCCTTGCGGCGGCGGTTCAGGCGGGTGCCCAGAAGGATGTGAGTGTTCTTTACAAAGGGCTGTGCACGGTTCAGCATGCCCCAATCGTTGATTTCCATTTCCAGATGATGCGCAGAGGCAAGGGCGAACAGTTCATCGGCCTGCGCTTCACCTCCGGCGCGCAGCTCGGCGGTAACCAGCGTGACGGCGATGTTCTCCTCCTGCGCCTTGGCGAGCAGTGCGTCCAATACTTCCCTGGAGGGGAAAATAAACCTACAGTATTCGTTTCCAATATAAAGACGATCCGGGATGCGGTTGGGCAGAATGCCTTGGGGAATGGATCGGATTGCAGCATAGGAGTCCATGAATTCGATGGCAGGATGGGCCAGATACAGATTCCACAGCTCCCGGCAGTTCAGCGAAACCGCCAGGGCACAGTTCTTTTCTGGATTCAGCTTCGGAAGCTGCGAAAACCAGCTGCGCCTGGCTTCTTCGATGGATTCGGGATAGATTTCGTCTTCCTCCAGGGGATAGCCCATGGTTTCCCGGCCATAGGCGGATGCGCCTTCCGTGCTTCGGATTTCCACATAGCGCGCGTAGGCGTTCAGCGTTCTTCGGATATGGGCGGCGCAGGCTGCATCCTCAAAGAAAAACCGAGAGAGCACCGCGCCGTTTTTACGCTGTGCTTCCCCGGTTTCATAGCATCTGAGGGTATAAGACTGGTATTTTCCGGTCTCGGGCTGATAAAAGAAGAGGGTGATGGGTTCCTCGGGCAGGGACCCGGCAGAGCGCAGAACCACAGCCCTGGGGGAAATACCCAGGATGTGCACCGCTCTGTTGCCCACCCGGCAGGCAATCAGGCCGGAGGGTATACCTTCCACATATTCACGCAGCATTACGGATTCAAGGCGTCCTTTTCAGAATTGCGCTTCTGCACGGTTTCGCGAAGCAGTACATAGGCGACGGAGGCGATGGGAATGACGAAGAACATGCCCGGGATGCCTGCGATTGCACCGCCCACCATGACGGCAGCCAGGGTGATGTAGGCGGGCAGCCCCACGGATTTGCCCACCACGCGGGGGTAAATCACATTGCCTTCGATTTGCTGGGCCACCAGGAATACCGCTACGAAGATCAGCGCCTTCATGGGAGAGATGGTGATGATCAGTACGCAGCCGATGGCCAGGGAAAGGTAAGCGCCCACATAGGGAATCAGCGCCAGCAGCGCGGTCATACAGGCGATGGTGATCGCATAGGGCAGGCGGAAGATCAGCATGCAGATCATCAGCAGCGCGCCGAGGATCATGGCTTCCAGGCACTGCAGCGCCAGGAAGGTGCGGAAGGTAGAGATGAACATGTTCGCGCAGCGGCAGGCATATTCGGAAACCTGCTCCGGCAGGAACGCGCGGGCGACATTGCGGCAGCGGCGGCGCAGGGCGTCCTTGTCCGCTAAGATGTAGATGGCCAGGATGATGGCCAGCACGACGTCTGCCGCGGAGGAGAACATATTGACAACGGTGTTCACCGCACTTCCGGCAATGGCAGTGAAATTGGCGTTGACCCAGTTCATCAGTTCGCGGATTTTCGCCATGATGAATTCGGATTCCAGGCCGGTGCTCTCAATGAACGCGCCGATCTTGGCTTCATTGGACTGTACGATGGTGATCACATTGGTCACGGCGCTGACGAACTGGGGCACGATGAAGCGCAGCAGCACGAACAGCACCACCGGCACGGCGATGACCGCCAGCAGCAGGGAGAGCGCGGAGGTGAGCTTTTTGGACAGCCTGTTCTTCTTATCCAGCTTTGCAAACAACGTCTGGAAGCCGTGCATGGGTACATCCAGAATCAGCGCCACGATCAGACCGATGAGAATCGAGGAGAATACGCCCAGCAGCCAGGAAAGCCCCGAGGCCACACGGTCCAGGTTCATCACTGCTGCGTAGAGAATGACGCCGAATGCAATCAGCCGCATGGCATGACGATCCGTTTTTCTATTTCCGTCTTTCATTTTTTCCTCCATAATAAAAGGATGTCATTCGCCCTCGGGAATTACAACTTCGCAGTGGGCGTGCGAACGGACCTCGTTCCAGGGAATCACATGTCCCGCGCCGTGGGAACAGAACACTGAATCCGGGGAATCTGCTTCCAGTGGATTGTAGCCGGAGGCTTCTACCACTTCTTCGGCATTGGACGCCGGGGCATAGTGGCTCAGCTTCATACCCAGTGCACCGCGGCCGTGGGTAACGGCGCGGAAGGTTTCGGGATAATCTGCAAACAGGCGATAGGGACACAGGCCGTCCACCAGCATCCATTCGCCCAGCGGCGTGGGCGGATTGAGCTGCGCCTGCATGCGGGTCAGGTCTCCGGTTACGCGGCCATAGCAATCTGCGGGCATGCGCAGGCTGAAGTGGCATATGGGCTCCAGCAGCACGCACTTCGCATGCATTAGGCCGTTGCGGATGGCACGGTAGGTGCTCTCGCGGAAATCGCCGCCCTCGGTGTGCTTCAGATGGGCGCGGCCCGCCAGCAGCTCCATGCGCACATCCGTCAGGGGCGCGCCGGTGAGCACGCCGGGATGAATGCGCTCAAACACATGGGTCTCGATGAGCCGCTGCCAGTTGAGGGCCAGGTCGTCCACATGGCATTTGGTTTCAAAGCTGATACCGCTGCCGGGCGCGGTGGGCACCAGCCGCAGCCAGACTTCCGCGTAATGCTTCAGCGGTTCATAGTGTCCGATCCCCACGGCGGGAGATGCGATGGTTTCCATATACAGGATGCGTGCCGGACCAAAGCTGAGCGCGATGCCGTAACGCTCCTGCATCAGCCGGGAGAGAATCTCCGTCTGGATGCCGCCCATGACGCGCAGGCTGATTTCACCGGTGCGGGAATTGTTTTCCACGTGCAGCGCAGGGTCTTCCTCCTCCAGCATGCGCAGGCACTGCATCAGTTTGGTGCGGGGCACGGAGGGATCGGCAAGCACGGATACCTCCAGCATGGGTTCGGTGTGCGCAGAGTTATGCTGTCCTGCGCTTGCGCCCAGACCGTCGCCGACCTGTACGCCGGGAAGTCCGGAAACGCACACCAGATCGCCGGCTGCCGCTTCCTGAACGGCAAGATTCTTGCCGCCGTGGCGCAGCTTCAGGTCGTTGAGCTTGAAGGGGCCGCAGGCGGTCTGGATTTCATCCTTAACCCTGAGGCTTCCCCGGGTGATCTTGAAATACACCAATCGTCCGCCCTGCTCATCGTGGCGGATCTTGTACACCTGTCCCGCGAAGGAGAGGTCGGTTTGATCTTCGTAGGTCGTATCGGTGACGGCGTCCATGGCGGCGAGAAATTCATCAATGCCGCTTCCATTCAGCGCTGCGCCGGGGAAGACGGGGAAGATGCGCCGCTCGCGCAGTGCGCATACCAGCCCCTTACGCCAGGCTTCGAAATCATAATCATCCTCCATGAGCCGGTCGAGCAGGGCTTCATCCCGCTCGGCGACGGCCTCGATAGCGGCTTCGTCCATGGATTTTCCGTCAAAGCCGTGCATGTCCGTCACATCAGGGGAGAGGAGCGCACGCATGGACTGCAGGCAGGCACCGTAATCCGCATCGGGGCGGTCGGCCTTGTTCACGAAGATCAGCACCGGCACTTTGTACTGCTCCAGCAGCTGCCATATGGTTTCGGTGTGGCTCTCCACGCCCTCCACGCAGCTGACGATGAGCACGGCAAAGTCCAGCGCGGGCAGCACACGCTCCATTTCAGAAGCAAAGTCGGTGTGTCCCGGCGTGTCCAGCCAGAAGTAGCGGTTGCCGTTCAGGTCGAAAAACGCCTGATCGGAAAACACCGTGATGCCGCGTTCACGCTCGATGGGGTGCAGGTCCAGGAAGGCGTCGCGATGATCCACCCGGCCGAGGGAACGGATGGCGCCGCTGCGGTAGAGCACCTGCTCGGAGAATGTGGTCTTGCCCGCGTCTACATGGGCAAGGATACCAAATGTTTTTTTCATACGTATAAACTAACGGGCGCTTTCTTCCGCTTTCTTCAAGAAGTTCCAGTAGTTGAGGCCTGCAATCTTTTCCAGCTGCGTCTGGTTGTAGCCGTGATCGCGCAGAAGTTCGATAAGCGCAGGGAAGTCTACGGGATTGGAAAGTCCTTCCGGCCATACGTCGATGCCGTCGAAGTCAGAACCGAAGCCGATGATGTCCTCGCCGCCCATTTCGCAGATGGCGTCGATGTGGCGCAGCACATCGTCAAGAACGGCTTCGCGGCCGCTTGCCAGGAAATCGGAATAGAAGTTGATGCCGATGAAGCCCTTGCGGTCGATG
>JAGBAU010000013.1 GCA_017938785.1 Clostridia bacterium | reverse complement strand
GTTCCTGCGGCGCAGGTCGCCCTTGATGAAGGCTGCGATGGGGCTATCCTTCACAAAGCGGGTGAGCACCTTGGTGCACATGCCCAGGGATGCAGCCACATTCAGCACATTGGATTCTGCGCTGGTGGAATGCATGATGTAATGGTTGCCGATGCCCACCGGCTGGCGGTCCATAGGGGTGATGCGCACGCCCATGGAGCTGGCCGTGATGAGCTGGTATTTCTTGGACATAAGATTCTCCTCCTGTGTCTATCTCTTTACAGGCAGGCCTGCCAGCCGCCGTCCACATAGATGGTCTGTCCGCTGATAAAATCAGATGCCCCGGACGCCAGCAGCACCGAAATACCCACCAGATCCTCGGGATTACCCCATCTTCTGAGGGGAACTTCGCTCTTGACCCAGGCGTCGAACTGTGCATCCTCGGAGAGCGGACGGGTGAGATCGGTCAGAAAATAACCCGGACCGATGGCGTTGACATTGATGTTGTAGGGACCCCACTCCGTGGCCATGGATTTGGTGAGGGTGACGATGCCGCCCTTGGCCGCGCAGTAATTGCCGATGTTGGGACGCACCATCTGTGCGTTGATGGACGTAATGTTGATGATCTTGCCGTGCCTGCGTTCAATCATCCCCCGGGCCACCGCCCGGCCCACGATGAACGCGCCGTTCAGGTTCACGTCGATGACCTTTCGCCAATTTTCCGCAGGCATATCCACCAGCAGGTCGCGCTTATGGATGCCTGCATTGTTGACCAGGATGTCAATGGGGCCGAATTCGCGCTCAACGGTTTCTATGACCTGTACAACCTGCTCTTCATTGGTGATATCAAAGGCGGCGGCATATACATCATGACCCTCGGCCCTGAACTGTTCGTAAGCGGCGGCCAGGGTTTTTTCATCCACATCGTTGAGCACTACCCGTGCGCCCGCCTCGGCAAGGCCGCGGGCAATTACGTTTCCCAGGCCCTTGCCGCTGCCCGTTACCAGCGCGACCCGGCCCTGAAGTGAAAATATGCTGTTCATTTGCTTACCTCAGTAAACCGACAGTTCCTTGAAAAACGGAGCCAGGGGCATATCTGTCCCCGGCTCCATTCGTTTGGTGATTAGTGATGCAGAATCTCGCCGGTCAGCTTCTGATAGTACTTCAGCAGTGCGCTGTGATCGCAGCTGCCGTCGCCATCGCGGTGCAGAATCTTCATCATTTCCAGCATGGACTGGGTCAGCGGGATCGGAGAATCCACTTCTCTGGCGGTGTCCACGGCATTGTTCAGGTCCTTGATGTGCAGGTCAATGCGGAAGCCCGGCTTGAAGTTCTGGTCCATCATCATCGGTGCCTTGGCGTTCATTACGGTGGATCCGGCCAGGCCGCCCTTGATGGCGTTGAAGATCTTCTCCGGCTCTACGCCTGCCAGCTGGCCCAGGGTCAGGGCTTCTGCAACTGCGGCAATATTCACGGCTACCACGATCTGGTTGCACAGCTTGGTCACGTTGCCTGCGCCGATATCGCCGCAAAGCACAACGGATGCGCCCATCTTTTCGAGGATCGGCTTGCACTGATCAAAGATTTCCTGCTTGCCGCCCACCATGAAGGCCAGGGTGCCGTCGATGGCCTTGGGTTCGCCGCCGGATACCGGGCAGTCCAGCATTTCGATGCCCAGCTCCTGGAGCTGTGCATAGATTTCGCGGGATGCCACAGGGCTGATGGAGGAGCAATCCAGAACGATGGCGCCTTTCTTCAGGGTCTTGGCTGCGCCGTCCTCACCGAACAGGGCTTCCTTTA
The DNA here is from genome assembly GCA_017938785.1 of Clostridia bacterium. Next base: position 6,877 of record JAGBAU010000013.1, on the reverse strand, counting down.
CGTGGGGAGAATTGGGAACCATGGTGATCAGGATATCTGCCTGGGAACCGACGTCCATGTTGGATGCGCCTTCCTTTGCGCCGCATGCAACTACGTCAGCCACATTTGCCGGAGCAAACTTGTCGGCTACAACCACATCATAGCCGGCCTTCAGCAGGTTCTTTGCCATGGGCTTGCCCATGATGCCCAATCCGATAAATCCGATTTTCATAGCGATTTCAATCCTTTCGATCTGTTGTTTAGAGAGCTGCCTTCACGGTTTCGGCGATGTCCTTGGCGGTCAGGCCGTATTCCACCAGCAGCTCGTCATACTTCTGGGCGGAGGTGCCGAAGCAATCCTGAATGCCCATGACCTTTACGGGGATGCGGCTCTCAGCGGGGCCGGCGCACAGGGTTTCGCATACTGCGCTGCCCAGGCCGCCGTAGATGCTGGCTTCCTCAACGGTGATTGCAGCCTTCATGCCTGCGGCATGGGCGCAAACGCCTTCCGCATCCAGGGGCTTGATGGTGTTCACATTCACAACCTTCAGGGAGATGCCCTCGGCCTCCAGTGCCTTTGCAGCCTCCAGTGCCTGGTATACCATGAAGCCGGTGGCGAATACAACGGCGTCCTTGCCGTCCTTCATCAGCTTCACCTTGCCGTATACAAAGGGTTCATCCTCGGCGGTAACTTCCGGCACATCATTGCGGTTCACGCGGATGTAGCAGGGGCCGAGGATATCGGCCATGGCCTTGGTGATGTGATAGGCTTCGTTGGCGTCTGCGGGAGAAAATACCTTCATGTTGGGCAGCACGCGCATCAGGGTGATATCATCCACGGACTGATGGGTCTTGCCGTCACCGAAGTCGGAAAGGCCTGCAGAAGAGCCGCAGATCTTCACGTTCAGTCGGGGGATGCAGACGGAGGATCTGATCTGATCGTAGGGGCGGCCGGTGGCAAACACGGCAAAGGTGCTTGCATAAGAAACGTGATCGGTCAGCGCCAGACCTGCGGCTGCAGAAATCATGTTGGCTTCGGCGATGCCCATCTGGAAGTAGCGCTCCGGGAACTCGCCGCCGAACATGTTGGACATGGTGCTCTTGCCCAGGTCGGCCTCCAGGGCTACAACCTTTTCATTGCTGCGGCCCAGCTCCAGCAGAGCCTGGCCATAGGCGGTACGCATATTCTTCATGGTTATGCCTCCTTCTTCATCTGCTCAACCAGTTCAAGGCAGAGAGCATACTGTTCATCGTTCAGGGCAGCATTGTGGAATGCAGCCTTGCCCTCGGCAAAGGGGAAGCCCTTGCCCTTGACGGTGTTGGCGATGATGACGGTGGGTTTGCCGGCACATTCGCGGGAAGCATCCAATGCTTCGAGGATCTGTGCCATATCATGGCCGTCGATTTCGATCACGTTCCAGCCGAATGCGGCCCACTTCTCGGCGAGCTGCTCATTGGGCAGAACATTGGCGATGGTATCGGTGGCCTGCACCTGGTTGCGGTCCACGATGGCGCAGAGGTTGTCCACCTTATGGGCGGCTGCAGCCATGGCGGCCTCCCAGATCTGGCCCTCGTCCAGTTCGCCGTCGCCTACAACACAGTAGACGCGGCTTTCGCTCTTGTCCACCTTCAGGCCGAAGGCCATACCCAGGCAAACGCTCAGGCCCTGGCCCAGGGAACCGGTAACGGCCTCGATGCCCGGGGTGTGGTCCATATCCGGATGGCCCTGCAGGGTGCCGTCCAGGGTCTTGACGTGCTTGAGCTCTTCACGGTCGAAGTAGTTCAACTCAGCAAAAGCGGCATACTGTGCCAGAACCGCATGGCCCTTGGAGAACACGCAGCGGTCGCGGCGGGGATCCTTGGGATCGGCAAATACCTTCATGTGCTTGAAGTACAGTGCGGCGACCACATCCACGATGGAGCTGCTGCCGCCCAGATGACCCACCTTTCCCGGAGGGATCATCTCGATCAGGTTGCCGCGCAGGGTTGCAGCAATCTGCTTGAGTTCACGAATTTCATTTGCAGTATACATATGCGTCACTCCTTAATAGCAGGTCACGCCGCCGTCCACCGGCAGTGCAACGCCGTTGATAAAGCTGGCTTCCTCACTGGCGAGATACAGAACTGCGTTGGCAACATCCGCAGAAGAGGCCAGACGGCCCAGCGGAACCTCGCCCAGGCGCTCACTTGCAAAATGGGGATCCTTCAGTTTTTCCGCCACGAGCGGAGTATCGACGGTGCTGGGATGAATGGAATTGCAGCGGATGCCGTCCTTGGCATAGCGGGATGCAATGGCCTTGGTCAGAAGCGTAACTGCGCCCTTGGTGGCGGTGTAGGCTTCGGGGGTGTACTTGTGACCGATCAGGCCGCAGACGCTGCTGGTGTTGATGATGCAGCCGCCGCCCTGCTTGCGCATGACGGGAATTGCATACTTGCAGCCGAGGAACACGCTGCCGGTATTCACCTTCATCATGGTGCTCCATTCGTCGATGTTCATCTCTTCAACGGGCTTGCGGATATTGATGCCGGCGTTGTTCACTAGTACGTCCAGCTTGCCGCTGGTTTCAACGGCGTAATTAACAGCCGCCTGCCAGCTCTCTTCATTGGTCACATCCGCCTTGAAGAAGTAGGCCTGGCCGCCTGCGGCGCAGATTTCATCCGCAACGCCCTTGCCCAATTCTTCGTTCAGGTCCAGGATGTACACGATTGCGCCCTTGCTGGAAAGCAGGCGCGCCATTTCACTGCCCAGGCCGCCGCCTGCGCCGGTGATCATAATGACTTTATCTTTAACGTTCATGCTTTGCCTTCTTTCTTGCGGATAAAAGAATCAGTTCAGGCTCTTACCTGCAAGTTCCGCCTTGGTGCTCTTGATGGTCTTGATGGCGCCGGATACCAGGGAGTACAGCACAACCAGGATCAGGATATCACCCAGAGGACGGGACAGCAGCGGAATGATGGAGCCCTTGCCCTGGGTAAGCGCCATACGGAAGCTGGAGTCGGCGGTGCCGCCCAGAATCAGGCCCAGGGTAACGGGTGCCAGCGGGAAATTGAGTTTTCTGAGAATGAAGCCGATCACGCCGAATACCAGCGCCAGCTTGATATCAAACATGCTGGAACGGGAAGCATAGGCACCCACAACGGTAAATACAACGATGATGGGCATCAGAACCTTGCGGTTAATCTGCAGGATCTTAACCATGGGCTTGGTAAGAATCAGGGCCAGCAGAACCATGATGATGGCGCCCACGGCCAGGGTAAGGCCGACGGTGTACATGAAGCTGGGGGTCTTTACGGTGAGCAGCGGACCAGGCTGGATGCCATGCAGGTTCAGGGCAGCCAGGAACATAGCGGCCTGGGTGGAGCCCGGAATGGCCAGGGTGAGCATGGGAATCATCGCGCCGGGAATGCAGGCATTGTTGGCGGTTTCGGAGCAGGACAGGCCTTCGAAGCTGCCCTTGCCGAAGTTGGCCTTATCCTTGCTGCTGGACTTACCCACGGAGTAGGACATCCAGGCGGCGATATCCTCGCCCGCGCCGGGGATGGCGCCGATGCCGCAGCCGATCAAAGCGGATCGCACGGTGGGCTTGAGCAAGCCCTTCAACTCCTGCTTGTTGGGGAATATGGAGCCCATATCCTTATTGACCACGAAATCCGTTTTATCCATCAGCACGCACAGAACCTCGGCGATGCCGAAGAGACCGATCAGGGCAGGGATCAGGGTGATACCGGAGGTCAGGCTGCCGGTCCAGATGAAGCGGGGGCCGTTGTAGATGGCGTCCACGCCCACCATGGCACAGAAGAAGCCCAGGAAGCCGCCGATCCAGCCCTTGAGGGGAGAAGCGTCAACGGACAGGTTACCGCAGATGGTGATGCCGAAGATGGCCAGCAGGAACAGCTCCCACTTGCCGAACTTCAGGGCGATCTTGTACAGGAAGGGGGTAGCGACCATCATCAGCACAACGGAGAGCAGGGTGCCCAGGCAGCTGGTGAGAACGCCGCCGAACAGGGCCTTGCCGCCCTTGCCCTGCTTGGCCAATGGGTAGCCGTCCAAGGCTGTGGCCGCCGCGTTGGGCGTGCCGGGAATGTTGAGCATGATGGCGGAGAAGAGACCGCCGGAAACGGCGCCGACGTATACGCCCAGCATGAAGGCGACGGCGGACGAGGTTTCCATGGTGTAGGTAATGTTGATCAGCAGAGCCAGGGCCATGGTGCCGGTGAGGCCGGGAATGGCGCCAACGATCAGGCCCAGCAATACTGCGCCGGCGATCACCAGGAGGTTCCAACCCTGGAATACGCCGCCCAAGGCATCCACAAGGAAGCCAAGCTGCTTTACGAATTCACTCATTTATGTATCCTCCTTCGATGTTACGGCATGGTAATGCCCAGGCCAAGCTGGAATGCATAGAAAATCACAACAGAGGCCACCACTGCCACGATAATGGATACCCACCATTTCTTGAGCGCCTTCAGATAGAGGAAATTGGCGGTCAGGTAAATGGTCGTAGCCAGAATGAAATGGATGCGGCCCACGAGGATGTACATATAAACCACCATCATTGCCAGCAGGATCAGTACGCGGATGGTGGAATCATCCTTTACGAATGCCTTCAGGAACTTGCCCGTGAGCACTTCCTTCAGTTCCGCAACACCGCCGGTTTTGTAGCCGATAATGGTCAGAATCGCACCCAGAACCGTGAGCACGACGCCGATGATCAGCGGGAAGAAACCGGGCGCATCGATGAAGGTGTTATAGACCTTCATGTTCAGCGATTCAATGATAATATAAATACCAAACAGGACAAGAGCGATGCCGGATGCAAAATCCTTGGCAGCATTCCTTTTCTTCTGTCCATCCATATTCAGTCACCTCTTGGTTTGATTTAAAAAGAGGGCATCGCAGACGGGTCGCGTCCGCGATGCCCCGGAAAATCAGTTAATCAGAATTCGAATTCCGATTTTTCCTTTGCAGCGCTGTTAGATGCGATTCTTACTTGTAAGCGTCACAGGTCAGCTTCAGGGTTTCCCAATCGTACTCTTCGAGGGTCGGGATGCCGTAGTCAGCGGGGTTGCCCTCGCCCAGGCCGGCATTGTACAGGGTCCAGCTGTAGCCGGAGATGGAGTAAGACATGAACTTATCAGCTTCTTCGCCGGTGAGGCCGATCATGGTGTAGCCCTTGGAAGCAGCGAATTCCTTAACAGCCTCGGTTTCGATAGCGGCATTGAAGGCTTCGACCAGAGCGTCAACGATCTCAGCGGGGGTATCGCGCGGGATCATGATGGGCCAGGTTTCGTTCAGGTTGGGGATGGCGTCGGTGCCGGGAACCTCGGTCACAACAGAGGGGCAGGTGCCGGTTGCGAACTCGAAGGGATCTGCGCAGGTAACGAAGATGGGGGTTACCATGCCGGAGTTGATGTAATCGATAACTGCGGACAGGGAGGATGCGCCAACCTTAACGTCGCCAGCGATTACGGCAACGCCGGTGTCGCCGCAGGAGCCGAACAGGGAATAGGTGGGAGCAGCCTGGCCAGCAGCAGCCATGATGGCTTCGAACTGGGTGTGCGGGCCGTTGCCGTATGCGCCTACGCCGAAGTTGTTGCCTTCTGCCAGATGGGCCAGCAGGTCTGCAGTGGTCTTGATGCCGGAATCAACATTGGCATAAACAACTGCAGGGCCGGAATACGGATGCAGGGAGATCCAATCCTGCCAGCTGGAATCGGAATAGGCATATACCGGATAGGAAGAGAATCCGCCGGTGCCGGTTGCAAACAGGTTGTAGCCGTTGTGAGCCTCGCCCAGAACATAGTCGCAAGCAACTGCGGAGTTTGCGCCTTCCATGTTAGAGCAGTTGATGGTTTCGCCCAGATACTTTGCCATTTCAGCAATCACAGGACGTACAGCAGTATCGGTTCCGCCGCCGGCGCCGTAGCCGATATAGACGGTGGGGGTGCCATCGGGCCAGATTGCTGCCATTGCAGAGCAGCTGAGTACCAGAGCCAGAGCCAGTACCAGAGCAAACAGTTTCTTCATGGTTTTATCCTCCTTATTTTCAAGCGCAATGCCTTTGCGCCTGGATTCAGAAAAAGATAACCTCTGTAACCTATATCTGTCATACAATTGTATACCGGTATACAATTTACATCTATACTATAATATGAGTTTAACCTGTTTGTCAATCTCAAAATTACCTGTTTTGAAAATTTATCCTTCTGTGCTATAATTTAATCCATTTTGTTTAGTTCATTTTCTACATTCAATTAACTCGCCTTTATTTACAATCAAATCTGACATTTGTCGCGATTTAACATTGACCATGTCAACTTTAGCTATAGTTTTGCACTATATCTCCTTGTTCTTGCACCACAAATATGCTATAATCGAATGAATATTAAATGGAAAGTGCGTTGAAAATGGCTGAGTATAAACCCTTACAGGACCTTGCATATAATTATCTGCGGGATATGATCTACAGCCGCAAATTGGATTTTGAAACAATTTACAGCGAAACCCGCATGGCGGAACAGCTCTCCATTTCCAGAACGCCCATGCGCGAGGCTCTGACCCGTCTGAACCGGGAGCGCTATATCGATATCCTGCCCAACCGTGGTTTTAAGCTGCATAAGCCCACGGAAGCAGATGTAAACGAAGCCTATCACATCCGCATGATGGCGGACAGCTATTGCGCCGCCCTGATTGCCAGAGATCACAAGAAAAGAGCTGCGCGCGCCGTCATCGCAAAGATGCAGGCCGCCCTGGACCGCCAGTGTGAATTGTTGACCAGCCAGAAAGAACCGGATCTGCGCGAATTCTGGAGGGAAGACCTGCAGTTCCATACCGCCATGCTGGATTACGTGAATATTTCTGCGTTCAACATCCAGTATGACAGTTTCCTGCATGTAT
>JAGBAU010000158.1 GCA_017938785.1 Clostridia bacterium | reverse complement strand
GATGTGACCACCGGCGCTTCCAGCGACATCAAGCGTGCCACTGAAATCGCCCGCGAAATGGTGACCGAATACGGCATGAGCGAAAAGATCGGCCCGGTCTTCCTGGGCACCGAACAGGAGGTCTTCCTGGGCAAGAGCTTCTCCCAGCAGAACTCCGGCTTCTCCGAGAAGGTCAGTGAAATGATCGACGCAGAAGTGCATGATCTGCTCACCGAGGCCTACAAGCGCGCCGAGGATATCCTCAAGGAGCACCGCGACCAGCTGGACGATCTGGCCAGTCTGCTGATCGAGCGCGAAAAACTCAACGCCGAGGAATTCGAATGCTTCATGTCCGGCAAGGAGCTGCCGGAGCCTGAAATTCCCGCAGCCGCCGAACCCATCGCGGAGGAAACCCTTCCTGAGGAGGCTGAAGCTCCCGCTCCCGAAGCAGAAGAACAGGAAGCTGCCGAGGATGAAGAAACCTCTGAAAACTAAAGCAAATCCGATAACCGCCGACACAAGTCGGCGGTTTTTTTGAACCATAATCGCCCAGCTTCGACAGCAGTTTACAGGAACTCATCTTTCTTTTTAATCTTATAAAGGGAAATCCCCTTTATCATTGGCGAGGCTTGTGCTATAATAGGAGTAGTAAATGTGGAGGAGTATGCCAATGGATCGCAAACCTTATTATGGTTCGGAGTATCGCAGCAGCCGTTCTGCCGCGCCCAGCCGGCCCAGGTCTGCCAATCACAGCGCTTCCCGTGCTCCTGCACCTGCAAATCGCCGCAGCAATTCCGGGTATTCCTCCGGGAGCCGCTACGATGACCGCTATAACAGCCGCTATGACAAACGTTACGATGACCGTTACAGCGTTCAGGACCGCCGCAGGGCCCAGGATTCCTACCGCACTTCCCGAAACCCTGGCAATGTGCCTCAGCGTGCACCGGCTCCCCGTCGCCGCAGGCAGAAGGATCCTCTTTCCGTCATCATACCCATCGCAGTTGTGCTGTGCGTCCTGATCGGCGGCATCTATCTGGGTTCCGCATGGATTACGAGCGCATTCAACAAATCCACCTATTGCGACAACGTATACGTCAATGGCATTGATGTCAATGCTTATTCCAAGGAGGAAGGCATCCAGCAGGTACGCGATCAAATCGCCGCCCGCCTGAACACGCCCTACACCCTGTCCTGGGCCGACCAGAGCTGGACCATTTCCGCCGCGGACTTTGATGCATCCATCGATACCGATATACTGATGGAACGCGCCTGGAACATCGGTCATGTGGGTAACTTCCTGGACCGTGCGAAATCCATCCGCGCGCTCAAAAAGTATCCCATCTATCTGGAAGCCCAGATCCGCTACGACGAAAGCAAGATCGACGCGCTGGTTGATACCATCTACGACGCCGTTTACCTTGCGCCCGTGGACGCCACGGTTCTCGTGGACCTGGACCAGCCCTTCCTCACCGGCGAATCCTCCCGGGGCCAGGAGCTGGACCGTGAAACTGCGCGCGCGCAGATCATCTCCCTGATTGAAACCGGCGAAGGCTCCCAGGTGCTTCCCATCATCACGCTGGAACCCCAGCTGACCACCGAAGCTGCCATGAGCACGTTGGAAATCATCGTAGAATACAAGACCGATACTTCTGCCCGTGGCTACAACAGCCGTTTTAACATCCGCAAGGGTCTGAGCCCCTTCAACGGCATGGAAGTCAAGCCCGGCGAATCCGTGGACTTCAATGAAGTTGTAGGTCCCCGCACGGAGGAACGCGGCTGGCAGAAGGGCACGGAATATGTGGGCGACGGTACCACCAAGGAGGACTTCGGCGGCGGTATCTGCCAGGCCAGCACCACCCTCTACGGCGCAGTGCTCAAGGCCGGTATGACCATCCTGAGCCGATCCCCCCACTCTATGACGGTTTCCTATGTGGAACCCAGCCTGGATGCTGCGGTAACCAACACCAGCAGCAAAAACCTGGTCTTCCGCAATGATACGGAAAACTCCATCTTTATCTATACGGAAGTCACCAAGGAAAACGCCACCGTCACCATCCGCGGCAAGCGGCCGCCCTATCGCTACGAACTGTATTCCAATGTCGTCAGCCAGGATACCTCCGCCGTACGCGTGAGCTATATCGATGATACCGAAGGCCGCTACTGCTACTTCAAGACCGACCCGCCCGTCCTCTACAAGAAGGGCCGCGCCGCCTGCAGCAGTGACAGCTACCTGATCGCCTACGATTGGGAAACCGGCGAGGAAGTATCCAGCACCTGGCTCTCTCATGACCAGTACGATTCCGGTACCGACATCTACTGGAGAGGCGTACATTCCCCCGACGAGGTTGCCGCTCCCGCCGCAGCCAGCGGCGGTGGTATGGTTGCCAGCGATCTGGCGGGCCTTCAGATGAATACTGACATGAATACTCAAACAAATACTCAAATGAACACAAACACCGGTATTACAAATATGGATTTCGGGAGTGGATTCTAATGAAAAAGTGTTTTCTGACCCAGAAGGGCCCCAAGGCAATCGGCCCCTATTCTACCGCAAACATCATCGGCAACACCTGCTTCATGTCCGGCATGCTGGGCGTAAACCCGGAAACCGGCAAGCTCTGCGAAGGTATTGAGGGTCAGGCCCTGCAGGCCATGACCAATGTGAAGACCGTTCTGGAAGAGATGGGCCTCACCACCGCCAATGTCGTGAAGACCACCGTTTTCCTGGCAGATCTGAACGATTTCTCCAAGGTAAATGCTATCTACGCTGATTTCTTCGGCCCGGACTATCCTGCCCGCAGCTGCGTACAGGTGGCAAGACTCCCCATGGACGCTCTTGTTGAAGTGGAAGCGATTGCTTTCGTGGAATAACAGCTCAATCTCACCAAATCAAATCTTTGGCAAAGGATAAAAGAGGAGTGTGTGGTAACTATGTTTGAGAGTGCGAACATATCCATTTTCGCGGGCAGCGGCGGTCAGGTTTTTGCAGAGCGCATGTGCAAGTATATGGGCAAGCGCCTGGGTTCTTCCGAGGTCATCACCTTCTCCGAAGGCAATACTTTCGTCCGTGTAAATGAATCTGTGCGCGATCGCGACGTGCTTCTTGTGCAGCCCATCGGCCTGCACTCCAACGATGAATTCGTGGAAATCCTGTTCTGGATGGACGCCTTCAAGCGTGCCAATGCGCATTCCTGCACGCTGATCATGCCCTACTTTGGCTACGGCAAGGGCGATAAGAAAGATGAGCCTCGCGTTTCCATCCGTGCCCGCGTTTGCGCAGAGTGCATGGAGCTGGCTGGCACCGACCGCTTTGTTACCATGGACCTGCATGCGCAGCAGCTGCAGGGATTCTTCAAGAAGCCCATGGATCACCTCTACGCCACCTACATGCTGGCAGAGGTCGTTAAGCATCTGGACATGAGCAACATGGTTGTTGTCTCTCCCGACGCAGGCTATTCCAAGCAAGCCCGCAAGTTTGCTTCCATTCTGAATCTGCCGGTCGCCATCGGTGACAAGGATCGCGTGGACCACACCGAAAACGCCTCCATCCTGGAGGTTATCGGTGAAGTCAAGGGCAAGGATTGCCTGATCGTGGATGATTTCACCATCTCCGGTGGCACCCTGGTGAACCTGGCGGAGAGCCTGATGGCCCGCGGCGCAAAGAGCATTCGCGCCATGCTGAGCCACAACATCATCAGCCCCTCCGGCGTGCGCAAGATCAACGCCAGCCCCATCATTGAGGTTTATTCCACCGACACGGTTTGCAACCCCAACATCGTAGGCGAAGAAAAGTTCAAGACGGTTTCTGTAGCGCCCATGTTCGCCGAAACCATCATGCGCTACTACAACTACGAATCCGTCAACGATATGTTCAGCAAGCTGCCCGAAAAGGTTGTTCAGGCCGGCTTCGAACTGGCAGGTCTCAAACTGTGAACAGGGTTCACACCCACCTGCCTGACGGCGCTTAAATGACGAAAATCCACCCCGGCAGGAATGGGGTGGATTTTCTTTATTTCTTTTCTGTAGATATAATCCGACGATGCACGAAATCCACTGCCATAGATTTGAGCAGTGGATTTCTTTTGTTTGTGTTTTTATTTGGCAACCTTTGCCCAGCTGTCCTTCAGGCCGACGGTGCGGTTGAAGACCGGGGTTTCGGCGGAATCCTTATCCTTACAGAAGTAGCCCATGCGCAGGAACTGGAAGGTGGCGCCCACTTCGCTGTTTGCGATGTAGGGCTCGCAGAAGCCCTTCACAACCTTCAGGCTGTCGGGGTTGATGCGATCCATGAAGTCCTTGGCGGGAACCTCTGCGGCTTCCTCGTCCTCGGAGACGACGATCTCTTCCTCTTCGGGCTCTTCATTGAGGATGGGCTCGTACAGGCGGAACTCACAGGGAACTGCGTCCACTTCACTCAGCCAGTGCAGGGTGCCCTTGACCTTGCGGTTGGCGCCTTCGCTGCCGGAGCGGGAATCCAGGTCTACAGTGCACAGCAGTTCAGTGATGTTACCCTCATCATCCTTCACAACTTCATTGCACTGGATGATGTAAGCGCCCTTGAGGCGGACTTCCTTACCGGGAGCCAGGCGGAAGAACTTCTTCACGGGTTCCTCCATGAAGTCTTCCTGCTCGATGTAGGCGTGCTTGGCGAAGCGAACCACGCGGGCGCCCATCTCGGGATGATCGGGATGGTTTTCCACAGTCAGCTCATCGATCTTGCCCTCTTCCCAGTTGGTGAAGGTGAGCTTCAGGGGATTGAGAACGGCCATGGCACGGGGTGCAGTATCGGCCAGAGCTTCGCGAACGCAGTGGTCCAGCAGGTTGCCCTCCACGGTGGAATCGGCCTTGGCAACGCCAACGCGGCCCATGAAATCGATCACGGCTGCTGCGGGATAGCCGCGGCGGCGCATAGCCACCAGGGTGGGCATGCGGGGATCATCCCAACCGGAAACAACGCCTTCTTCAACCATGCGGCGCAGGTAGCGCTTGGACATGACGGTACGCTCGATATTCAGGCGGGCGAATTCGATCTGGCGCGGCGGCTGATCGGTGATTTCTGCATGGGTTACAAACCAATCGTACAGAGGACGATGGATTTCATACTCCAGGGAGCACAGGGAATGGGTAATGCCTTCGATGGCGTCCTGCACGGGATGCTGGAAGTCATACATGGGATAGATGCACCACTTGTCGCCTGCGCGATGATGATGCATGTGCTTGATGCGGTACATGGTG
>JAGBAU010000157.1 GCA_017938785.1 Clostridia bacterium | reverse complement strand
GTCATAGGTGAGGGCGGTGTCGCCGGCATAGTAGATCCTTGCATGGCCGAAGTCCATCATGAAGCCAAGGGCTTCGGGGGCCAGTTCGCCGTGATCGCAGTCCACGGGCAGCAGGGAGCATTCGCCCAACAGGTCCACCTTTTCGCCCTTTTTGAGTACATGGATGCGGCTCATATCCAGGCCCATCTTCTCCATCTCAACTGCGGAGGGAGTGTTGGTGTACACCTGGGTCTTGCCGTTTGCCATCATGGGACCGATGGCCTCGGTATCGAAGTGATCGCCGTGCTCATGGGAGATCAGCAGTACATCGAATTCGATTTCGTCTGCACCGCACAGCGCGGGCGTCAGGCGCTTGAAGCCAATGTCGTTCAGGGTGTAGCGGACATGATCGGTGAAATAGGGGTCGATGGCGATGGTGCGGCCGGAGGCAGTCTTGATCAGGAAGCCTGCCTGGCCCAGCCAGAAGAGCGCAACCTGGCCCTGCGCGGGCTGGGTTTCTTTAACGAGCTTTACGAAATCCATTTTGCATTGCTCCTTTCGGGTTTTGGAATATGGGGTTGTCTCTCATTTTGCTAACATAAATGTATCACAGCGGCGGCATTTCGTAAAGCTTTTTTTGTTTGGGTGGGGAAGGATGGCCGCCGGCAGCGATGTTGACATGCCTTTTTGCGGATGCTAGAATGAAGGCGGGTTTTGATGAATCCGAATTAAAATGATTCGAGGCTGAAGCATTGGATAAACGTGTAACGATCTACGATATCGCGGAAAAGCTGGGCGTTTCCACCGCGACGGTGAACCGTGCGCTCACGGGCAAGCCCCGTGTGAAGGAGGAAACCCGTGCGCTGGTGATCAAGACCGCCGAGGAATTGGGCTTCCGTCCCAACGCATTGGCGCGTTCGCTCGCGCGCAGGCGCATGCGCCTGGCGGTGCTCGGCTTTACGGGCTTTCCGGAGTTCCACCTGGATTTCCTCAACGGCGCACGCAGCGCGGGCATGGAGCTGAAGGATTACAATGTGGACGTGGACTATTTCAGCTACAATGACGGCGCGGTGGACACCCCTGCCGCAGAACGCTATATCGAGGATACCCTGCAGGAAATCTGTGAGGGCGGCTACGACGGCGCGCTGGTGCTGGCCCACAACGATCCGGTCTTCAGCAGGCTGCGGGAAAAGGGCGTGTATGTAGCAACCGCCGTGGATGATCTGGATCCTACCATGCGCAGCTTTCACATCTGCTACAACGGCGTGGTGGCGGGCAGGATTGCTGCCGAACTGATCTATCGCTGGATGCCCGACCGGAACAGCCCCGTGCTGATCGCATCCGGTTGGGATGGCATCGGTATCCATGAGCGCACCGTCGTCGGCTTCCGGGAGCAAATGGAAAGGACGCCCCTGCGGCTCTGCGGCGTACTCTACAACGGAGACAATGTCCGTACTGCCTATGAATCCACATTGCAGGCGCTGGATGCACATCCTGACCTGGGAGCGATTTACGTCAATTCCTTCAACTCCAGCGGCGTGATCCGGGCCGTGCAGGAGAGGGGACTTGCCGGGAAGATCATGCTGGTTACCTCGGACATCAATGATGAACTGCGCGCCTGCATCCGCAGCGGCGTGGTGGCAGCGTCCATCTTCCAGAACCAGTATGAACAGGGACGCCGTGGTTTGCACCTGCTCTATCAGGCGCTGGCAAATCAGGTAGAGGTGGCGGAATTCAACACCGTGGATCCGCAGATCATCCTTTCCAGCAACCTGGGATTGTTTTGACCGATAAAAGAACTGAAGTATGGAATGCTCCAATTATGCACAGTTGTATGGCCGGCTGTATGGTGATTCTGCTGAAAAATGAAAAGTTGCGGTTTACAAAACGAATTATGCATGCTATAATCGGTTTTAAAGGCATCAACGTGTTTTTATACACATTTGCGTAACCGATTACGCAAATGTGCGCAGGATAAAATTTGAACAGGGGTGAAGTATCTATGCAGGAAGTCAAGAAGAGTGGTATCGGTCCCATGGAGGATTGCCTGGAGGTTCGCCAGCAGATCATCGATACCTGCCTGTGGCTTGTGGAAAAGGGCCTGGTGGTAAGCACCTGGGGAAACGTCAGCGTGCGCCTGAACGATGGAAACATCCTGATTACGCCGTCCCGCATCGCCTATCATGAAATGAAACCTGAAGACCTGGTGGTACTTGCCCCCGACGGCAGCGTGGTGAAGGGCTTCCGTCTGTCCACCAGCGAACGCGAGCTGCACCGCGGCATCCTCAATGCCCGTCCTGAGATTCATGCGGTGATACACACCCATTCCACTTATGCCATGGCCTGCTGTGCCATGGAGGGCGGCATTCCGCCGATCTCGGAGGAAATGGCCCAGCTGCTGGGCGGCGGTATTCCACTTTCCAAGGCCTTCGTGCCCTCTGAACAGCATGTGAACCTGGGTAAGATGGCGGTAGAATCCATCGGGGACGCCAACGCGCTGCTGCTGCGCAACCATGGTCCGATTTGCCTGGGCAGATCCCTAGAGGAAGCCAAGGTCTGCGCGCAGATCGTGGAAAAATCCGCAAAGATCTATATGCACATCCGCGCCGCAGGCCAGCCCTGCGTGGTGGAGGATCAGTGGGTAAAGGCGGGCAGAGCCTACTTTACCGATGCATACGGCAAGACCTGAGCCGTGATTGATTGAAACAAAATAGAACTTCATCGATTGGAGGAAATTCACATGAGAGTGGTAACCCTTGGCGAGATGATGATCCGTTTTATGCCCAAAGGCAACCTGCGCTTTGAACAGGCCACTGAATTCGAGGCCCATTATGGCGGCGATGAATCCATCGTTGCCGTATCCCTGTCGCGCTTCGGACTGGACAGCCGTTATGTGACCAAGCTGCCCAACAATCCGCTGGGCGAAATCTGCCTGCAGAAGCTGCGTGCGCAGAATGTGGATACCCGTTTTATTGCCCGCGGCGGCGAGCGCCTGGGCCTGAATTTCTATGAAAACGGCGCTGCCATGCGTCCCTCCAGCGTGCTCTATGACCGCAAGCATTCCGCCATCTCCGAGGCGCTGCCGGAGGATTTCGATTTCGACGGCATCTTCCAGGATGCGGACTGGTTCCACGTGGCAGGCATCACTCCTGCCATCAGCGACCGCGCGGCGGTGCTGGTGAAGGAGGCCATGATCGCTGCCAAGAAGCACGGCGTGACCATATCTGTCGACCTGAACTACCGCAGCAAGCTGTGGAGCCCGGAAAAGGCCCAGAGCGTGATGATTCCGCTGATGGAGTATGTGGATGTGTGCATCGGCAATGAAGAGGATGCTGAAAAGGTGCTCGGCTTCAAGCCTGCCAACACCGATGTAACCAAGGGTACGCTGGATCTGGAGGCCTACAAGGATGTGTTCCGCCAGCTCAAGGAGCGCTTCAGCTTCAAGTACATCGGTTCCACCCTGCGCGAAAGCTATTCCGCATCCGACAACGGCTGGAGCTGCCTGCTGTACGACGGCAATGAGTTCTATCACACCAGGCACTATGATATCCACCTGGTGGACCGCGGCGGCGGCGGCGCTTCCTTTGCAGCCGGCATGATCTACGGCATCCTCAACAATTTCTCCCTCCAGAAGACCGGTGAATTCGCCGCGGCTGCATCTGCGCTGAAGCAGACCATCGTGGGCGACTTCAACCTGGCCACCCTCAAGGATGTGGAAACGCTCATGGGCGGCGATGCATCCGGACGCGTACAGAGGTGATAAGCGATGATTGTTGATCATATCCGCAACCGTGCGAATTACTATTGCCTGGGCGAGGGTTTCAGAAAGGCCCTGGATTATTGTGCAGCCTATCAGAAGGGACGCACCGAAAAGGCCGATGAGCCCATCGACGGCGACAATGTATTCGTGCGCATCCGCCCGATGATTTCCAAGCCCGAGGCGGAATGCAAGATCGAAGCCCACAAGTATTATGCCGATATCCATTTCGTGGCTGCCGGCAGCGAGGTGATCGGCTGGGCCGACATCCATACTCTCAAAAAGGTTTCCTACGACGAGGCCAAGGACGCCTATCTGCTGGAGGGCGAGTGCAGCTACGTCACCCTGGAGGAGGGCTACTTCATGCTCACCCTGAAGGATGACGCCCACATGCCCTGCATCGCCAAGGACGGCGTGCCCGGAAACCTGGAAAAACTCTGTCTGAAAATCAAGCTGTAAACAGAAAGGCGGTTCATTATGGAAAGAGGAAGCATGACTCTGAAGGAGTACGCGGTAGCACTGTCGATCGAGACAGGCGTCATCCCTTGCGTCTATCTCACCCAGGAAAGCTCGCTTTCGGATCGCGAGACGTGGATCCGCTACGGGCAGGCAATGTACGAGGGCGGCGCGCGCATCATCGAGGTATCCGGCAACGTACACGGTCATCCTGAGGTCAAGGAAGCCGCGATCCGCGCCCTGTGCGAGAATCTGGGCGACGATGTGCTGATTGCCAGCGGAACGGTGCTGACTGCAGAGATCGCCAACGGTGTAATCGACGCAGGCGCACGCGTCATCGTGACCCCTTACTATGTCAAAGAGGTGCTGGAAGTGGCGAATGCGCGGGAAATCCCGGTATTCTGCGGCGCTTTCACCGGCTACGAGGTGGATATGGTCATGAAGGCTGGTTCCGCCATGGTCAAGCTGTGGCCTGCCGCAGAGGGCGGCCCCAAGGCCGTTTCCAGCTTCAAAATGGTACTGCCTCCCGATTACAAGATCATGGTTTCGGGCGGCGTAAGTCTGGAAAACTGCGGCGAATTCATCCGCTGCGGCGCATCCGCGATCTCCGGCGCGCACGCGTTCATGAACCCCAAAATGGTGGAAAAGGAAGGCTTCGGCTGGGTCACGAAGCAGGTGCGCGCGTTTATGGATCAGGTCGCGGAAGCCAAGAAGAACATCAAGAGCGTCATCTGAAGGCAGGTGTAAAATGATGGGTAAAATCGCAATCATCGGCAAGCAGCAGCCGCGCTTCATCCGTGAAGCCATGGTGGAATACATCAAGCAGCAGGGCCATGAGGCTGTGCTCCTGGATATGCCCACCCGCAACACCGCCGACTGGAAGGAAGAACTCCTCGGCTATGATGCGCTGATCAGCGCCGGTGAAAAGATTCCCGGCGAAACCATCAAATTCCTCAAGGGCAGCCTGAAGCTGATTTCCCGCTTCGGCGTGGGTACCGATGAAATGGACCATGCGGAAGCTGTGAAGCAAGGAATTGCCATCTGCAACGCAGCGGGCGTGTTCAACCGTCCCGTGGCCGAGTGCGCGGTGGGTCTGCTCATCTGCCTGATGCGCAACATTCACCTGGGCAACAAGGAAGTGCATGCCTGCGACTGGAGCCGCTTTATGGAGAGCCGCAACGGTGAACAGCTCTATGACAAGACCATCGGCCTGGTGGGCTTCGGCGGCATTTCCCAGACGGTGGCCAAGATGCTCTTTGGCTTTGACTGCCACGTGATCGCCTATGATCCTTATTTCAATGAAGCGGCGGCAGAGAAGTACAACGTGCGCCGCGTGGAGATGGACGAGCTGGTGCGCACCTCCGATGCAGTGCTGCTGCTCTGTCCCGCTACCGAAGAAACGAAGGACATGGTGAACATGGAGTTCCTCAGGAAGATGAAGAAGAACGCCGTAATCATCAACACCAGCCGCGGTTCCCTCATCAATGAGGATGATCTGGCGGAAGCCCTGAAAACCGGCGTGATTGCCGGTGCGGGTCTGGATGTTCTGCGCCAGGAACCCGTGGTTCCCGAGTGTCCGCTGCTTGGCCTGGAGAATTGCATCCTGGAGCCGCACATCGGCGCAAACACAAACGACGCTGTAATGAACGCCGGCATGTTTGCCGCGCGCAACTGCGTGGATTTCTTTGAGGGCAGGGAAGTCAAAACCATCCTGAACCCGGATTACATCAAGAACGAATAAGCATACAAAAAAGAGCCTGCATGCAGGCTCTTTTTTGTATGCTTATTCTTCGCCACTGATCTTTACCAGGACCTTGATGCGGTTCCGGGAGACACTCTCATAGAACTGCATGGCGTTTTCAATTTCGGAAAAATCAGTCTCATGGGTGAGCATGGGGAGCAGGTTGAGCTTGCCCTCGTTGAGTAGCTTTGCCACGATGGGGCTGTATTCGCGTGCGCCCGATGCACCGCGCAAGGTGATCTTGCCGAAGATGAAATCGTCCAGGGGGAAATCACAGAGCGGTTGGCCGTAGAAGCCGGCCATGGACAGCGTGCCCATGTTGGCCACCAGCTTCAATACGTTCTGCACATATTCAATCTGTCCGCTGGTTTCCAGCAGGAAGTCCGCCTTGCGGCCTTCGTTGATTTCAAGAAGCGCATCGTAGATGGAAACCTCGGTGGTGTTAATCACGTGGGTTGCGCCCATTTGCAGGGCGCGCTCCAGCTTGGACTGCTTGCGGGCGGCACAGATGATGCGCTTTGCGCCCAGCGCCTTTGCCGAGGCCACGCCGCCCAGGCCGATGGGACCGGAGCCGATGACCAGTACGGTTTTGCCTGTCAGGTCGGTTTCACGCATGCCGTTCATGGCGATGGTGACGGGCTCGCACATGGCGGCCTCCTTCAGAGAGATGTGGTCTTCAATTTTAAACGCGTTGCGCTCAGGAATGAGCATGTATTCCGCCATGGCTCCCGGCCAGTGGTTGCCCACAGTGCCGATGGCGCGCAGGTTCTGGCAGTCGTACCACCTTCCGGCCTTGCAGTTGGGGCACTGGGTGCAGGTGACTTTGCCGTCTCCGATGACCTTGTCGCCCACCTTAAACCTGGTGACAGCGCTGCCGGTTTCACAAACCACGCCGCTCCATTCGTGACCGAAGCGCAGGGGATAGACCAGCTGCCCGTTCCTGGCGAAGCTGGTGGTTCCGCGGTAGTTATCATAGTCTGTGGCACAGATACCGCACCAGGCGACGCGCACCAGAATCTGGTCCTCTGCGGGTACGGGCTTTTCAACTTCAAGCACTTTCAGTGTGTCGGTTTTGAGTATGGCGGCTGCTTTCATTTTCAAAATCCTCCGTTGTTTCGGGATCAACTGTACTTTAACACCGGGGCAACTCCATGTCAAGCGCATTTCAATTCCGATGGAAATGTGGTGTTGACAATTTTAAAATAATCTGATATATTATACATAATGAAACGGTTCGTATTTGCGTAATTTGTGTGGGAAAGCATAGATATTGTTGATTTTAAGGAGAATTCCGTGAAGAAGGTAACGATCAGAGATATTGCCCGGGAAGCCAATGTTTCCGTGGGTACGGTCAGCAAATATCTCAATGGCCGCACGGATATGCGCGAAGACAACCGCAAGGCAATCAGCGAGGCGATTGAGCGGCTGGATTATACGGTCAACATGGTGGCGCGCACCCTGGCGCATAAGCCCATCAAAATCGGCGTGCTGCTTTCCTCGGCATTTGACGAATACTTTAACCCCATGGAGGAGGGGATACGCAGCGCCGTGGATTCCCTGGTGGACCACAAGGTATCTGCGGTCTACGGCCGCTATGCGGGCTATTATGATGATCAGAAGATCATCGACACGCTGGAGAGCTATATCCGGCAGGATGTGAACGGTATCATTCTTGCGCCGTCCCGCTATTACAATTCGAAGCAGCTGATTGCCCGGCTGGAGCAGGCGAGGATTCCTGTGGTACTGATGGTATCCGATGCAGACTGCGGCTGCAGGCTGGCCCACGTGGGCATTG
>JAGBAU010000156.1 GCA_017938785.1 Clostridia bacterium | reverse complement strand
AATACCCTGGTGGAGATGAAATATACCGCCGTGGAAGCCTACGAGGACGGTACCATCTGGTTCACTGCCGGGGATGGTAACAGTCTGATCTGGCAGGGATTCTGATTCGTAAAAATGAACGTTGACCTTTGCTGCGCCTTGGGTTAAAATGGATGCAAAGGGGGAGAAAAACTATGCGTAAAACTGTACTGCTCAATTCCAATATTTCTTCTGTGATTTCCTGCATGGGCCACACGGACATGATCACCATCGGCGACTGCGGCCTGCCCATCCCGGATTGTGTGGAGCGCATTGACCTGGCGCTGAAGCTGGGCGTGCCGTCCTTCCTGGAGGTTCTGGATACCGTTCTTGAGGAACTCTGCGTGGAGAAGATCATCCTTGCCGAGGAAATCAAGGAAAAATCCCCGGCCATGCACGCTGAAATCCTGGCCCGCTTCGGCGAAAAGGTGCAGGTGGAATACATGCCCCATGAGGATTTCAAGGAGACCACCTTCGACTCGAAGGCTGTGGTGCGCACCGGCGAATGCACGCCCTATGCGAATGTAATCCTTCAGTCCGGCGTGACCTTCTGATTTTCAAAAAAATAAGTCCCAGCTTCGTGAGAAGCTGGGACTTTTGTATGGAGCTTAGTGGTCTACCACGCTCTTGCCGCCGGAGACCTTGTTGAAGATTGCCAGGCAGATGATGGTGGTGACGGTCAGGATCGTAGCCAGCGCGGCTGCGGTGCCGTAGCCATCCTTGAAGATTTCCGAATAGATGGCAACGGAGATGGTTGCCGTTTTACCGGTGTAAAGGATGATGGTGGAGCTCAGCTCGTTGATGGTTGCAATGAAGCTGAGCACCGCGCCGGAGAACATGCCCGGCAGCATCAGGATGGCGGTGGTCTTGAAGAAGGTCTTCATCGGGGGTACGCCCAGGGAGATGGAGGCTTCTTCAATGGCGGGCTCGATCTGGTAGAGGATACCGATGCTGCTTCGCAGGGTGAAGGGCAGCTTACGGATGACGTAGGAGATGACCATCAGGGTAACCGTGCCGTGCAGCAGCAGCGGCTTCTGGTTGAAGGCCATGACCAGCGCAATACCCAGAACGGAGCCGGGGATGACGTAGGGGAACATGAACAGCATATCCAGGATGCTGGAGATCTTGCTCTTGCGGCGTACGATGATGTAAGCCAGCAGCAGGGCGATCAGCATCATGAAGATGATGGCCAGGAAGGCAAAGGTATAGGTGTTCTTGATGTTGGAGGACAGTCTGTACCAGATTGCCCTGTAGCTGTCCAGGCTGAAGCCCTTTACGAACAGCGGGCCGTTGGTCTTCAGGAAGGAAGTGACAACAACCGTGATCTGGGGCAGGATGGCCAGCAGGGATACAATCCATACCGGGATGGATGCCAGTGCACGCTTACCGGCGGAGAGCTTGACCTCTGCCGGGGGACGCAGGGAACTCATGGTGTAGTTCTTGCGGCTGATGAACCACTTCTGCAGGCCCATGACCGCCATGGCGCATACGACGATGACCACGGACAGGGTGCTTGCGAAGGAAGCATTAGAGGAAACCTCGCTCAGGTACTTTTCATAGATCATGACCGGCAGGGTCTTGTAGCCTTCACCGATGAGCAGGGGAGTACCGAAGTCAGCCAGGGAATCCATGAATACCATCAGTGCACTGGAGAGGATGGTGGGCATGATGACCGGCAGGGTTACGCGGAAGATGCGCTGAATGCCGTGTACGCCCAGGCTCTCGCTGGCTTCCTCCAGTGCGCTGTCGAAGGTGGACAGGGCGCTGGATACGTACATGAATACGTAGGGGAAGAGCTTCAGGGTGAAGACCAGCAGGATGCCCTTGAAGCCGTAGATCGAGCCGATTTCAATGCCGATACCGCGCAGCGCTTCGGTGATGAAGCCGCTGCGGCCCAGCAGCAGAACCCAGGAATAGGCGCCGATGAAGGGCGGGGACAGCATGGACAGCACAACCATGATGTTGATTACGCGCTTGCCCCATACATTGAAGCGGCTGGTGACATAGGCCATGGGGATGCCGAGCAGTACGCCCAGCACCGTTGCGCAGCAGCACAGGGTGAGGCTGTGGCGCAGGCCGGTCATGTAATACTTCTTTTCAAAGAAGGTCTGGTAATTCTTCAGGGAGAAGGCGCCGCCCTTCGGGAAGAAGCTCTGGATGAAGAGCTGTGCGAAGGGATAGAGGATGAACAGGATCGCAATGATCGAGAACACGATGATTACAACCGTCCAGAAGTTCAGCCTGAAGCGCTTGCCTCCCAGGGTGGGAGCTTTCTGGCTCATAGCAATGCTTCCTTTCCGTCGGGAGTGAATACATTCATGTTTTCGATGGACAGGGCAACCTTTTCACCGATCTCGCGCATGCGGGGATTCTTGTGGATGTACTGGTTGGCCTGGATGACCTGACCGTTGGTCAGGCGCACTTCGTAGCAGATGAAGTCGCCCAGGAAGGTAGCGATCTTGATTTCGCCGCAGACCAGATTCTCGTTGGGCTCGACCAGCTCGATCTGTTCGGGGCGCACAGCAACCTTCACCTTGCCGGTGCGGCCGTTCTTCAGGGTCATGGGGATGGGCTTGGTGCCCAGGATGGAAACGCCCTGGTTGTCAGCCTCGCCCTCCATGAAGTTGGAGGTGCCGATGAAGTTGGCAACGAATTCGTTCACCGGATGGGTGTAGATATCGTAGGGACGGCCCACCTGCTCTACAACGCCCATGTTCATAACTGCGATGCGGTCGGAAACGGCCAGGGCTTCCTCCTGGTCATGGGTGACGTAGATAGTGGTGATGTCCAGCTTGCGCTGGATTTCGCGGATGGAGGTGCGCATCTGCACGCGCAGCTTGGCGTCCAGGTTGGACAGGGGCTCGTCCATCAGCAGAAGGTCGGGTTCAATGACGATGGCGCGGCTGAGGGCAACGCGCTGCTGCTGGCCGCCGGAAAGCTGCTGGGGCTGACGCTTGGCGTATTCGCTGATCTGGGTCAGATCCATGGCCTGCTGCACGCGGCGCTTGGTTTCTTCCTTGGAAACCTTGCGGGGCTTGAGACCGTAGGCAACGTT
>JAGBAU010000155.1 GCA_017938785.1 Clostridia bacterium | reverse complement strand
GCGAAGATAAATACTTCGTGTATTTCCTGAACTTCTGCAACGGAGATTCCTGGGAAAATGACGTGCTGGACGATGATCTGGACGCAATCATCGAAAGGTACGGCGATCCCCTTGCCTACGGCAGCGCAACGGTTCATGCAAAAAACTTGGCCGATCGCAGCACGTATAAAATGATTTCCTATACGTTGGTATAAGAGAAAAGCTCCGGCAAACACGCCGGAGCTTCTTTATGCCTCGCTGTATACCAGCGGCAGGCTGCGGTTGAAGTTGATTTCTCCCCCACCCAACCAGTTTTCCTCTTCTCCCCTGGAGAGAATCACCGGCATGCGGTGGTGAATGAAGGCGATGTCGCTCGCCGCCGCGGTGGTGAGCACCGTACAGACAGGATTCGCACCTTCGAAGCGATAGATGCCCGCCAGATAGTGAAGACCCTTCTCCTCCGGGGCGATGCGGTATTTCTGCTTGCCGTCCTCCCGCTTCTCCCATTCGAAATAGGCGCTCATGGGCAGCAGGCAGCGGCGCATGGCCATGCCTTCCCGGAACATGGGCTTTTCGGCAGCGGTTTCGCTGCGGGCATTGATGATGCGCTTGCCGCCGTCCAGGCGGTAGCCCCATTCCATGGCGAAGGGACGTACCCGCCCCGCACGGCTTTTGCACAGCACAGGCACCCTGTCTCCGGGAAAGATTTCACCCTCGCTTTTCACCTGCACATCCAGGCGCTGCATCTGGGCGATGATTTCCATCAGCTCTTCATTATCCTGCTCAATCCAGTAGCGTCCGCACATCTTTTATTGCTTCCTCCGCAATCCTCTTTGTTCTATTATACCCGCAGATAAAATCCCATGCAAGCACTGAAAGCGACAGAAAAAGCATGCAAACTATGCCGAAAAGGGCGCGATTGTGCACTTTATGTGATGCCTTGCCCCCTCTGCTTGATTCTTCACACAGTGGATGCTATAATGAGTAGAGTATTAAACTGGTATTTATATGGGCTTTTCTACCCATGCCAGAGGAGGAACAAAAGCGTGTCGAACACGGCAACTGCACATCCGCTGCCCAGTAAGCTTCGGGATTTGCAATACATAGACGTATCCAACCGAAAATACCATGTCGTCAAGCGTATACTGGACATTATCATCTCCGCGCTTGCGCTGCTGGTACTTTTCATCCCTATGCTCATCCTGATGATGTGCGTGTATATCGATGATCCGGGCAAGGTGATCTTTGCTCAGAACCGCGTCGGCAAGGATGGCAAACTGTTCAAGATTTACAAGATCCGCACCATGCGCGCCACCGCGCCGGGCAATCTTTCCGCAGCGGAATTCCGCGATGCAGATCGCTTCGTCACCCGCACGGGCGTTCTGCTGCGCAAGTTTTCCCTGGATGAGCTTCCCCAGCTGATCAACGTACTCAAGGGTGATATGAGCATCATCGGTCCCCGCCCGCTGATCGCAGAGGAAAGCCGCATCCATGAGCTGCGCCTGCATTTCGGCGTATATCAAACCCGACCCGGTATCACCGGCCTTGCTCAGATCAACGGCCGAAACAATATTTCCACTTCCGGCAAGGTTCGCTGGGAAGTGAAGTATCTCGAGAATTACGGCTTCAAGGAGGATTTTTGCATCCTCTTTTCCACGATTCCCAAGATCATCCTCGGCACCGATGTAACGGTCAAGGAATTTGAGAACAAGCCCAAGGCTTGATGGCTTACAGGAGATACAGATGGCTTACAACAAGGAAGACAACAGCGAACTCAGGGCCCTGCAAATGGTGGAGCTGGAGATCATGCGCATCTTCACAGAAATCTGTGACAGGCACAATCTTCGCTACTACATCGTAGGCGGCACCATGCTGGGCGCGGTGCGCCACAAGGGCTTCATCCCCTGGGATGATGATATGGATGTGGGTATGCCCCGTCCGGACTATGAAAAGTTCATGGAGATCGCCCCTGCGGAACTGCCGGAGGGCTTTGCTGTGCGTTCCTTCCGCCATGACGAAAGCTATGACCGCTGCTTCAGCAAGCTGGTGAATACCCGAGTTGTGCTCACCAACGATTCCAACACCGTGCAGACCACTGAGTTTGCCTGGCTGGATATTTTCCCCTTCGACGGCATGCCCGGCAGTCGTCTCGGCCGTTTCGTGCACTTCTGGCACGCCACCTTCTGGCGCTTCCTCTACCAGGCTTCCTGCTTCAA
The DNA here is from genome assembly GCA_017938785.1 of Clostridia bacterium. The sequence goes on along the minus strand of JAGBAU010000155.1, from coordinate 12,078 downwards.
GGAGCTTGTAAACCTGAACCGCCCGGGTCGGCCCTTCTACATCCGCATGATCATTAAGTTCCTGGCCATCACGCACTTCGGCCAGCACATGGATACCCGAAAGCTGCTCTTTAAGATGGATAAGGTTCTCTCCCGCTATCCTTATGATTCCAGTCCTTACATGGTCAGCTTCTACGGGCAGTACATGATGAAGGAAATCGTAGATAAAAAACTCTTGGGCGAGGGGAAGAAGTATCCCTTTGAAAACATCATGCTCAACGGTCCCGAAAACCACGACGCCTTCCTCACCCAGTTCTACGGCGACTACATGAAGCCGCCGGCAGATTCGGATAAAAACAAGCTGAACATCAGCAAGATCGATTACGAGGAGAAGGGCGCATGAGAGTTCTGCACCTTTATGCCGACCCGCACCTGACCCATGGCGCGGCAATCTTCGAATACCGCATTGCGCAGCAGCTGAAGGATGACGGCATCATCTTCGATTACCTGTTTTCCAAAAAGCTCCTGCCGGAGGATGCACAGCGCTATGCCCAGAACGGCAGCCGTGTATACGACCTGGACGTGGACGAAAAGCTCAACCTGATCGCCCACGAAATCAGGGCCAATATCGCCTACTACAAGTTTTTCAAAACCCACGATTATAAAATTGTATATGCAGATACGGAAAACGCCCTGCGCGCCGTGCATCTTCTGATGGCACGGCTGGCGGGCGTTCCTGTACGTGTGCTGCATTCCCATAATACCCAGCTGCAAACCCGTTCCCGCCTATCCCACCTGATCGCCCGGGTTCTGCGGCATGTGTTCCGCTTCAGCGCAACCCATTACTTCGCCTGTTCCGATCTGGCGGCGCAGTGGCTGTTCCCACCGTCCATCTGCCGGAGGAAGGACTACAAGGTGCTTCAAAACGGCGTGGACCTGACCCAGTTCCGTTTCAACCCTCAGATTCGCAGTGAATTGCGTGCAAAGCTGGGCATATGCGATGACCAGCTGCTGCTGGGGCACGTGGGCCGCTTCATGCCCCAGAAAAACCACAGCTTCCTGCTGGAGATTTTCGCAGGCGTGGTTGAGAAAAAACCCGACGCCCGCCTGATGCTCATCGGTGATGGCGCAAACCGGGCAGAGGCGGAACGCAAAGCCAAAGAGCTGGGCATTGAGGATAAGGTGCTCTTCATCGGCAGCGTACAGAACGTGAGCGATTATCTGCAGGCCATGGACATGTTCATCATGCCCTCGCTGTTTGAAGGCCTGCCAGTCACCGGAATTGAAGCCCAGGCAGCGAGCCTGCCCTGCATCTTTTCCGATACCATCACCCGGGAACTGGCCATTACCAGCCTGGCGGAATACCTGCCCATCGACAGCATCGATCCCTGGGTGGAACGCATCTGCCGCGCAGACGCCACTCTCCCCCGCCAGGATGTGGAGCAGCAGATCATTCAGGCCGGTTATTCCATCGACCACACCGCCGCGCAGCTGCGCGAATTCTATTTCAAACATGGAGGTAGCGAATGCTTGTAAATATCACTTTGCAGGAAGCACAGGATATTTCCTATGCGCTCTTCCTCGCTTTCAAGAAAATCTGTGAAGAAAACAAGCTGTGCTACTATCTCTCCGGCGGCACCCTGCTGGGCGCGGCGCGCCACAAAGGCTTCATCCCCTGGGATGACGACATGGACGTAATGATGCCCCGCCCGGATTATGAAAAGCTGCTCTCCCTGAACCTTGAGCTTCCGGAAAACCTGCAGCTGTTCTCCTGCGAAACCGACGGGCAGTACAACTACCCCTTCGCCAAGCTGTGCGATATGCGCTACAAGGTGCATTTCGGCCATCACCTGGAAGAACGCTCCATCGGCATGTACATTGACATCTTCCCCATCGAAGGCCTTCCCGACGGCAAGTGGGGCAAGAAGTTCTATTTCAAGTGGATGGCATGGCTGAACATTATGCGCAACGCTGCCCTCCGCAGCGCCTTTTTGCCGAATGAGAAGTTCATCTTCATCAAGAAGCTGATGCTTCCCTACGCACGCAAACGTGGCGCCAACCACTACGCGCGGAAGATGAATTCCTACGCAAAAAAGTATCCCCTTGGCAGCACCGGACACGCAGGCGTGACCATGATCACCCATTACGGCAGCCGGGAATGGATGCGCCGGGAGGTCTTTGAGCCGGGCGAACCCCTCCCCTTCCGCGATCAGCTCTGCGGCGCACCGAAGGGCTGGGATGAATACCTGCGCAATCTCTACGGAGATTACATGCAGCTTCCCCCGGAGGATAAACGGCGTACCGACCACGGCAATTTCACCATAGAAGTCCGATGAAAAACAGGCAGCAAAAGCTGCCTGTTCTTTTTATCGGATTTCCACTACCGTGAGCACACCGTCCGCTACACGGAAACGTATTTCCTGGCCGGCGAAATTGAAGCCATAGATGCGCTCCGGGTCCTCCTGGTAGGATGGACGGGGATCCTGCTTTAATACTCCCTGCAGCGCCGCGCGCTTATTCCCGGGAACCTGCCTAAGCAGTTCATCCGGGAAGACCAGCTCCAGCGCATGGGTGATGGTCTGCGCGGTATAACCCTCGCTGGCCTCCGGATGGGCATCGGAGAAGGGAATGTAGGGCTTGATATCCAGAATGGGCGTTCCATCCATCAGATCCGCACAGGACAGATCCAGCACCATACCGTATTTCGGGTCCCTGCGCACGCCCTCCAGCTTCACCGATGAAAGTCCGATGGCATTGGGCCGGAAGGGTGAACGGGTAGCGAATACGCCGATGCGGGTATTGCCGCCCAGCCGCGGCGGACGCACCGTGGGCGACCAATCCTCCCGCACCGCTTCGGAGAACTGCCAGATCAGCCAAAGGTGGGAAAACTGCTCGATGCCGCGCAGGGCGTTTTCATCCCGGTATTCCGGTTCAAACACCAGCGTGGATTTCAGCTCCTCCACCAGCCCGCTCTGGCGCGGAATGCCGAACTTGGTGGGAAAGTCCGTATGGATGCGGGCGATGATCTTCATTTTCAGCTCTTCGGCCATTTTCTTTCCTCTTTCACAGATACTTTTTAAAGCCCTTCACCTCATCATAACCGATGGAGTGATAGAAGCGATGAGCGCCTTCCCGGCTCATGCTGGAGCACAGGATGGCATAGCACACATCCCTCTGCTTGCCCCAGGCTTCAATTTCCTCAAACATGCGCCGGCCCACGCCCTTGCGCTGGTAATCGTGGTGGGTGACCACGTTTTCGATGATCATGATGGGGCGGCAGGTTTCACAAAAATCTCCGAAGGTAACCGCCAGCAGGGAACCGCACAGCCTGCCCGTATCCGCATCCTCGGCAACGAGCATGTAGGCGTCCTCATTGGCATTCACCTTGCGAATCTTTTCCAGCAGGAGCGCCTGGTCGTTTGCGCGGGTGGTGAGATCATCCATCAGCTCGCAAAACTGACGCACATCGTTCGGGTTGTTTTCGTTCAGCTTTCTGAAAATCAGGTTCATTGGCTCCTCCGCGTTCACTTTCTAAGAAACAGCATGTCCCTGTTGATGGAAGCGATATCCTTTGCACCGCACATGGCCATGGTATCCCGGAGCTCCGCAGCGATCTTCTCAATGTAGAGCTTCACGCCCTCCTCTGCGCCGCCATACACAGCGGATACGAAGGGACGGCAGATGATGACCGCATCCGCACCCAGCGCCAGCGCCTTAAATACATCCACGCCGCTGCGGATACCGCCGTCCACGAAGATCTTCATGCCGCTGCCCTTGAGCGCATCCGCGATGTCCGCCAGCACCTCCGCAGTTGCGGGGCACTGGTCCAGCACGCGGCCGCCGTGATTGCTGACCACGATGCCCGCTGCGCCGGCTTCCTTCGCCTTCAGGGCTGCGCGGGGCGTCATGACGCCCTTCACAATGAAGGGAACGCCTGCCATCTTTGCAATTTCGGCGAGTTCTGCTGTGGTCTTGCTGCCCGCGGGAGGGGTCATATTCTTCAGGAAGGGCAGTCCTGCCGCATCGATGTCCATGGCGATGGCGAAGCATCCTGCCTCCTTGCAGAGTTCCATCTTTTCACGGATGGTCTCCATGTTCCAGGGCTTCACGGTGGGCACGCCCTGTCCGTTGCAGGCAGAGATCGCCTTGCATGCCGCCTGCATGACTGCGGGATTCACACCATCTCCGGTGAATGCGGCAATACCGTTTTCGCTGCATGCCTTCACCAGGATATTGTTGTAGGCCAAATCATCATACTTATCGCTGTAGTGCAGGGTGACTGCGCCCACGGGACCGGCAAAGAAGGGCGCGCTGAAACACTTGCCGAAGATTTCAAGGCTGGTGTCCGGGGTGACGTTTTCGCAGATGGTATCCATGTTCACACGGATTTCCTGCCACTTATCGTAATTGCGAATGGCGGTATCACCCACGCCCTTTGCACCGGGACCGGGAATCTGATTTCTGCATGCCCTGCCGTTGCAGATGTTGCAAGCCTTACAGTACTGGCCGATACAGCCGCGGGCGGTTTCCAGAACTTCCTGATAAGTCATATATGGTTCCTCCATGGTGGATTGAGTTTTTCACTTACTACCATAATACCACCTGATGGATAAAAAGTCATCCCTTCCGCAAATGCAGAAGGGATGTTTTCTTTTATTTCTTCTCGCGCTCACGCTTGGCCAGGTAGGGCATGATCATGCCCAGACCCACCAGCACGCAGGGCGTTACAATGTTCAGGATCATGGTGAAGGCGTCCTTGGAATACATGCCCATGATGCAGCAGGCTGCGGTGACGATGGTGCACCAGTAGCCGAAGAACAGGGCCAGCTTCAGGTTCTTCACGAAGCGGTATTCGGCGGGAATCTTATCGATGTTCCTGCGCAGGCCGATGTAGGCGATGAATACCCACAGGTAGCGCATGGGCATGCAGACGCTGTTCAGCTTGGTCAGCTGGGTGAGCACTGCGGTTGCGCCGGGAACCACAATCTGGATCAGGATGATCGCACCGGAGAGCACCACAACCAGCTTGATGCCGTTGATGTATGCGCCGTGCTTGTTCTGTTTGAGCATTGCGCTGGGGATGAATTCCCTGGCGTAATCATTGCCCAGCAGCATGCGCAGGGGCGCATCGATGCTGATGACCAGGGTGGAGAACTGGCCGATGGCATTGCAGACGGCATAGATGACCAGGAAGAAATCACCCACGCCGTAGTACTGGCCCATCTTCTGGAAGGCCCAGTATGCGCCGTTGGAAACATAGGAATTGAAGGATTCATCGGTGGCGCCGATGACGGCGGGATCGAACATCATGCCAAGGGCAATGGTACCCAGGATGGCGCAGACCACAACCATGATGGCCAGGCTGATCATGCCGCGGGGGAAATTTTTAGAGGGCTTATCCACCTTATTGACGTAGGGGGAAATCTTCTCGCAGCCGCCCACAGCAAACACCAGGATGGACAGGGAGGTAAAATAGTTCACATTGAACTGGGGTACCAGGTTCTTCAGGCTGAAATCCATAGATACATAGCCGCCGTTGGGATTGATGACCGGGGCGGCAAACATCATCAGGATGAACAGGATGGACATGACGAACATGGTGGAGCCTGCCAGGGTGGTGATGCCCTTGAGCACCTTCATGCCGCGGCTGGCGATATAGCAGAACAGCAGGAAAACCGCCAGGGTTGCCAGCTGCACACCCAGGGTAGGCAGGGCGTCATAGACCTCCGCATTGCGGAACACGGCCCAGCTCAGGGCTTTCAGGCCGCCGGAGCCCTTGGAGGCGATGTAGGTGACGTGCACGGCCCAGTAGGTCCAGCCTGCGTAATAGGCCATCTTCCGGCCGTAGGTACCTTCAATCCAGGAAGATACGCCGCCGCTGGAATTCTTGAAGGCGGAGCCCAGCTCACCCACCATCAGTGCGTAGGGGATGAAATAGAGTGCAAACATCAGGATCCAGCTGAAAATAACCTGGATGCCGTTGAAATACATGAAGCCGTTGGTTACATTGCCGAAGCCCCACACCGTGGAAAAGCCCATGAAGGCCAGCATGTACCACGCAATCTTCTTTTCCTGCTTGTTTTCGCTGAGATTATTCATTGGTTGTTCCTTTCGCTTGAATTCTCCGCCGGTTCACGGCAGACAGCCCGCCCGGCCTTCTACCAAATTATTGTCAAAACTGTGGTCATAAATGAGTTGAACGGCTGCGGATTGAAATCGCCGGATTCCTATGATAGAATAAACGCATAGCACTACTTTTCCGGAATCTACAGACAGGAGTGATAGCATGGGTCTCCGTTTTCGTAAAACCATATCCATTCTGCCCGGCGTTCGCCTGAACCTGGGAAAATCCACCCAGAGCATCAGCGTGGGTGTGCCCGGTTTTCGCAAAACCTTCAATACCAAGGGGCAGGTAACCACCACCCTGGGCGTTCCTGGCACGGGGCTTTATTATGTGGATACCAAGAATCCCAAGAAGGAAGCCACCCGTAAAAAGAAGGAAGCTGAAAAGCGCGTGGCTGCTGCCGCTGTGCCTGTCGTTCAACCTGCGGCTGAGCTTCCTCAGCGCGCATCCAGGCCTGCAGCCAGACCTGCAAACAGAGTTATGCCTGAAATTCAGCGCCGTCCCCTACAGACCACCCGGAATATTCCTGCGCAGGTTTCCCCGGAAAGCCTCTATTCCATCCATAAATCCGTGGATGATTCCATCGACTGGAACGAGGTCATGTCCCTTCCCCAGCCGCCGGACCCTTCCTACAACGAAATGATGTGGAACTATTACCACAGCGTGGCTCCCGCCATCCTGAACGGCGATATCGATACCTACCTGAGTGTGATCTACGAGGTCAATCCCCTGGACGACCTGCTGGATTACGGCAGCGGCTTCGTGTTCGGCACCGATGATCCCACCAAGATGGAGGTTGAATTCACCGTGAACGAGGACGCCCTCATCACCCTGAAGGGTTCCGTCAACCATGTGGAATACAACAACATCCTGCAGGATTTCGTGTGCAGCACGGCCATTCGCATTGCAAGGGATATCTTTGCCCTGCTGCCGGTTGAACATACCATCGTGCATGCCGAGCTGGACAGCAATACCGTACTGTCCGCATCCTTCGACCGCGCCACCATGAACAAGATCCGCTTCGGCATGATCGATCCCTCCGAAACCATGGCGCGCTTCAACTGCAACATGGACTTCGACCTGGCGTCCGGCTTCGGCGCTGTAAACCGCCTGGAATAGTATCCCGAAACCAGTTATAAACGAGGTGCCTTCATTTGATTTATCTGCTGCTGAACATGATCTGCGGAGCCATGCTCTCCATCGTCATTCGCTTCAGTGAGGGCCGGGTCCGCAGCAGCACGGGCATGATCGCCTGCAATTACCTCACCTGCATGGTGATGGCCGGCTGCTTCCTGGGCTTTGGCGGAAGGCTGCTGCCCTCTGCAGAAGGCTTCGGCAAAACCTTCGGTTTGGGCATGCTCAACGGCGTGTTCTTCATGACGGCCATGATGGCCAACCGCTACAACATCAAGCGCGTGGGCATGGTGCTGCCTTCCCTGTTTTCCAAGCTGGGCGCGCTGCTGGTGCCGCTGGTGATTTCCATCTTCCTGTTCGGGGAAATGCCCGGTGTGCTTCAGGTAGCGGGCTTTGCACTCGCCATCGTGGCCATAGTGCTGATGAACCTGCGCAGCGGCAAACAAAACGTCACACCCTCGGCAACGCTGTTTCTGCTGCTGCTTACAGAGGGTTTGGCCAGTTCCATGTCCAAGGTCTACCGGGAAACGGGCAATCCCGTGCTCTCCGACCACTTTTTGCTGTTCACCTTCACCTCCGCCTTCCTGCTGTGCATCATCGTGCTCCTTCTGAAGCATGAACGCCTGGGCGGAAAGGAGCTGCTCTTCGGCGCGATGATCGGCATTCCCAACTTCCTGGCTGCACGCTTCGTGCTCAAGGCCCTGGAGGCGCTGCCGGCGATCATCGTATACCCCTGCCGCAGCGTGGGTACCATCGTGATCATCACCCTGGCGGGGCTCTTCATCTTCAAGGAACGCCTGAGCAGGCGCCAGGTGATCGCCATGCTGGTCATCTTTGTGGCGCTGGTACTGCTGAACATATAAAAAAACACCCCCGATGCAAGCATCGGGGGTATCTTTTATGATCAATCATTGGTGTAGTTATCAAAGTAGCCCTGGATATAGACGATCGGGGTGCCCTTGTCGCCGGAACCGGAGGTCAGGTCACACAGGGAGCCGATCAGGTCGGTCAGGCGGCGGGGGGTAGTACCCTCGGAAGCCATGTTGCCAACCAGGCTGGAGCCGTCCTTCTGCTGGATCTTGCCCTTGATGGCGTCGCGCAGGGCTTCGCCGGACAGGTTTGCAAAATCGTTATCGGCCAGGTACTTGAGCTTCAGCTCGTTGGGAGTACCCTCAAGACCGGCAGTGTATGCAGGGGAAACGACCGGGTCGGCCAGCTCCCAGATCTTGCCGATGGGATCCTTGAAGGCGCCGTCGCCGTAGACCATAACTTCGATGTGCTTGCCGGTTTCCTTCAGCAGGCGGGCCTGAATGCCCTCAACCATATCCTGGCAATCGCGGGGGAAGAGCTTTACTCTGTCCTCAGTAGCCTTGTTGGAGCCCAGCAGGCCGTACTTGGCATTGTAGCCGCTGCCGTTAATGGGAGCGGACATGATCTCGTCCATGCCGTATACGATTTCTGCGCCGGCAGCCTTGAGCAGACGCTTGGTGCGGGCACGGGTATGGATATCGCAATTCAGAACATTCTTGGTGTAGTTCAGGATTGCGCGGCAGTCGTTTGCGAAAACAACCTCGACCTCTGCGCCGCATTCGCGGATCAGCTCGGAATAGTACTCAACGTAGTCTACGCCGGTGAAGGTGTGCTTTCTGTAGCCGAACAGCTCACGATAACGCTCCAGGGAGAGCACATCGCTGTAGGGGTTGATGCCCTTCTCGTCCAGCAGATCCAGATCCACCAGATGATTGCCCACTTCATCAGAGGGATAGCTGAGCATCAGAACAATCTTCTTCGCGCCCTTTGCCATACCGCGCAGGCAGATTGCGAAGCGGTTGCGGCTGAGGATGGGGAAAATAACGCCGATGGTTTCGCCGCCGAACTTGGTGCGAACATCCTGAGCAATATCGTCCACCGTGCAGTAGTTGCCCTGGGAACGGGCGACGATGGCTTCGGTCATCGCAACGATGTCGCGGTCACGAGGCTGCAGGCCGTCTTCCTTCATGGCGCCGAGAACGGAACCGGTTACGATTTCGATCATGTCGTCGCCGTCGCGAATGATAGGTGCGCGCAGACCCATAGAAACAGTACCAACCATACGACTCATAAATCAACATCTCCTAATTCGGATTTCATGCTCATTATAACAAGAAAAATTGGCGCTTTCAATAGAATCATTCGCGCTATAAAGTTAAGTTTTTACTATTCTGCCCAAATTTCCGATCATTATTCCAGACCTTTGTGATAAATGTACGGAAATTTGAAAAAGAAACCTTCACACGAGTATGTAGGCAAATAAGCTTGAAGCGCTGGTATTTATCTGATAGAATGGAAATGGTTTCATTGCAAGAATATATGAAGGGGACTGAGAAAATGCTTGAAAGAATCTTTCGCCTGAAGGCGAACAAGACGACCGCGAAGACGGAAATCATGGCCGGTATCACCACCTTCATGACCATGGCTTACATCCTGGCGGTCAATCCCAGCATCCTTTCCGACGCCGGTATGGATTCCACCGCCGTACTGCTGGCCACCGCACTGGCGTCCTTCATCGCCACCTGCTGCATGGCATTCATGGCCAACCTGCCCTTCGTTTTGTCCGCAGGCATGGGCCTGAACGCATTCCTGGCCTACACGGTTGTTCTGGGCTACGGCTACAGCTGGCAGGTTGCACTGCTTGCCGTATTTGTTGAGGGTCTCGTCTTCATCGTGCTTTCGCTGACCAATGTGCGCGAAGCTATCTTCAATGCCATTCCTTTAAACCTGAAGCGGGGTGTTTCCGTAGGCATCGGCCTGTTCATCGCCTTCATCGGCCTGCAGAACGCCGGCCTCTCCGTGGATGCTTCCACCCTGGTTACCATCACCAGCTTCACGGATAATTTCAACACCTCCGGCATCTGCGCACTGCTGGCGCTGGTGGGCCTGTTCATCATCGCCGTGCTCTACCTCAAGAATGTGAGCGGTGCGATTCTCATCGGCATCATCGCCACTTGGCTCCTCGGTATGCTGTGTCAGGTCGCCGGCATCTATGTACCGGACAACGTGAACTATTTCTCCCTGTTCCCCGCCATGGGCCTGACCGATTTCTCCAGGCTGGGCGAAACCTTCGGCCAGTGCTTCAAAGTTAGCTTCAATGATGTGAGCCTGGTAAACTTCATCGTTGTGGTATTCAGCTTCCTGTTCGTTGACCTGTTTGACACCCTGGGCACCCTGATCGGCGTTGCCACCAAGGCTGACATGCTCGATAAGGAAGGCCGCCTGCCCAGAATCAAACCCGCCCTGCTGGCCGATGCCGTCGGCACCACCGCAGGCGCAATCCTGGGCACCTCCACGGTAACCACCTTCGTTGAATCCGCATCCGGCGTTGCCGCAGGCGGCAGAACCGGCCTCACCGCCCTGACCTCTGCCATCCTGTTCCTGCTGAGCATGTTCTTTGCGCCCATCTTCACCGCCATTCCGTCCTTCGCGACGGCTCCGGCGCTGATCATGGTCGGCTTCCTGATGGTGGGCACCGTATCCGAAATCCGCTTCGACCTGGACAACCTGACCGAGGCCATTCCCGCCTACCTGGCCATCATCGCCATGCCCCTGTTCTACTCCATCTCCGAGGGCATCAGCCTGGGCATCATTTCCTACGTGCTGCTCAACGTTGCCGCAGGCAAGGGCAAGAAGGTCACTCCCCTGATGTATATCCTGGCCGTACTGTTCGTGTTGAAGTACATCTTCCTCTGATACGGCAAAAGCCCCGGTTCTTTAAAAAAGTGCACATAAACCAATTAAACCTCCGTATGGTTGCGGCCATACGGAGGTTTTTGGTATGTCTGTCTCAGTTTTCTGGTGGTAAACGGTTTGCCAAAGTCGTTTGCAGACGGCAAGTACATAGACCTTCGTTTCTAAAGTTTTTATGTTCCTGAGAATTGCGGCTTATGCTTTCATTTCCTTGAAAGTATCAGCCATTCCCGCAACAAAACTCCATTGCCGCTTCATATAGTTATGTAAAGCGGCTGTGCTGTCTTTATAGGCAGTATAAATCATATCCAGATTATCAAATTGCCTCAAATCTTGTTTTTGTATTTTAAGCAAGTAAACTATATCACAAAAGCGCGAAAAGCTCTACCCTCGGCACAAGAAACGCCCGAAGCATTTGAAATCCTTCGGACGTTCTTCTCTGTATTAAATATCGACTTTCATCGGCTCTCGCTGGTGTGGATACTGTTTTATAAGCACCTGTCATTCGAACCGGGACTTTTTTGATGCTGTATACCCTCAACGGTTATCGTAACCGGCCTCATTGTAGATGAGCGCCATGAATTCCACATCTTCGCTGGTGTTATTTTCGAGACTGTGGAACTGACCAACTTCGATCACGCACACATCGCCGGGCGCAACGCGGGTGACGGTCTTATCATTGTCAATGAAGTCCGGCGTACCCTTGAGGATATAGTAAGGCTCGGTATCCTTCTGGTGCTGATGCCAGCCTACGCTTGCACCGGGAGGAAGGATCACCTTCGCATACATGCGGCCATGGCCGAGCAGTTCATCCTTGGATACAATGTGGTGAACATATGCCGTCCCCTTGCCGCCGGCAAGATTCTCAACGGCCTTGATATCTGCTTTACGGATCATAAAATACCCCTCCAGTCAGCTTGATAAGCCCAGTATACAGGATTCGAGAGGGTTTGTAAACATAAAAAGAAAACAGCTGCAATCTTTCGATTGCAGCTGTGCTGGTACCGGCGATCGGATTCGAACCAATGACACTCCGGGTATGAACCGAATGCTCTAGCCAACTGAGCTACGCCGGCAAATGGTTGCGGGGGAGGGATTTGAACCCTCGACCTCCGGGT
>JAGBAU010000154.1 GCA_017938785.1 Clostridia bacterium | reverse complement strand
GGTAAACTTGTAGATGTTGGTCAGGGTGGATTCGCCCTTGATCAGAGGCTTGTTGTAGCCGATTACGTAGCAGTTGTACTCAACCTTTTCACCGTTGACCTCGATCTTCTTCTGAGTGGAGAAGGCTTCTTTGCCGCCGAGATTCCAGGTCATCTTGTTGCTATTAATCATATCAACGGTAATATCTTCGGGCAGATGACCGGCTACGATTGCATTGGTTACGCGCTCTTCATTAACATAGTCAGCAGTGGTTGCGCCCAGCTGATTCCAGTGAATCACGTTATTGTTAGAGCCTTCCTCGGTACCCTTTGCCCAGTGGTCCAGTGCAGAGGGAATGGCAACTTCCAGCCATACCCATGCGTCATTATTGCCGGTGTTGGTGATGTAGGGCTTCTTTTCAATGCCCACGCCGGGGATGAGCGTTGCGCCCTGCTCAAAGTCTTCGGTCAGGTCGATCTCGACGTTGCCTACAGTGAATACGTTTGCTTCGCTGTCGCGGTCGGTCAGGTAGGCCAGGGTGCCGCTGATTGCCATGGTCATACTCAGCAGCAGTGCAATGGCAAGCAGCCATTTGCGGTTCAGTTTCATATGTATTCCCTCCAAATTATTGTTCTCTTAAACAGCGCAGGGCTGTTGTCAGACAGAATGGTAGTTGCCCGCCTTTACGGAGTTTCCGTCGTGCTGGTGGCGGTCATCTGTGCGTCAAAGGCTTCCCAGGCTTTATCCGCGTCTTCAAAGCCGATGGTCTGGATGGCATTGCCATTCACATCGATGGTGAAGTTCGCCAGCTTGGTCAGATGCTCGTTGGTCAGCTCGCCCGGAATCTTGATGGTCTCAAACAGCGGGGGAAGCACGGTATCCTCCGTATCGGAAGGCTTCACAGTCTCCGAATAGCGGAACTCCAGCGTCATGGTGTTCAGCCCGGAATCTTCCGTGGTTTTCACGTAGTTCCATTTGGTGTTGTCCCAGCCGGTTACGTACTCCTCGGGCAGGAAGCCGTTGGGATACTTCTCCGGATACTGGGCGGCAAGCTCGGCAAAGATTTCCTTGATTTCCGCCGCGTTCGTGATTGTTACCACCATGCGGATGTAGGATTCTTCGCTCTTGGCCTTGATGGTCATGGTCGGGTCCTTGACATAGTCGCTGCCGGGGATGAGGGGATATTCATTCTCCTCCTCGGTACGCTCCGGCTTCACGGTCGGGTCAACAGGCGTTCCATCGGGATTGAGCTGGGTGTCATCGGGATAGATGGGATTGCCATTCTCGTCTACCTCGGTTTCATCCACAACAATGTCCACATTTCCGACGGTGAAACGGTTGGTTACACCAGCACGGTCTGTAAGATACGCAATGGTACCAAAGGCCACGCTGGAGATGACCATCAGCGCACACACCAGCATGATGAGAGACTTCTTCTTCCTTATCACGGCGTCAACTCCTTCTGTAATAGTGCATGTATTATGCATATGTGCAGCTCATGGAAACAAACGTAGACTTTTCTTTCCAAGAGCTGTATAATAAGGAATGTGTTGATATGCAGGGGGTGGATCAGGCGTTTTGTAGATTCAGTTGTTGCTTTAAATGAAAAATTTGAAGTGGAAAATGAATCCTACAATTAGAACCAAATAAAGTCTTACTTTTGTATTACAAAAAACAATTTTTGGCCCATTTCAAAAAAGTAGGGTGGGTAACATTCAATGCTTTTGCGGCGGCGCGGGCGGATATTTCTCCTCGCCGCCATTGTTCGTAGTACGCGTCAAAGTTGGCCGGCTTCTCCATGGGCCGCATACCGAAGTGAACGCCCTTGGCCTTTGCGGCTGCAATGCCTTCGGCTTGCCGTTGCTTGATGAGCTCACGCTCCGTCTGCGCCACATACGACAGCAGCTGCAATACAATGTCGGCAATCAGAGTGCCGGTCAGATCGCGCCCCTGCCGGGTATCCAGCAGCGGCATGTCCAGCACCACGATGGCTACCTCCTTTTCTTTGGTGATGATTCGCCATTGTTCGATGATTTCATCATAATTGCGTCCGAGTCGGTCGATGCTTTTGATTACAAGGGTATCGCCTTTTTTTAGCTTTCGGATGAGTTTTTTATACTGCGGCCGGTTAAAATCCTTGCCGGACTGCTTATCCAGAAAGATATGCTTTTCATCAATGCCGAACTCTTGCATTGCAAACATCTGCCGTGCTTCATTCTGCTCCTTCGTGGATACGCGCATATATCCATAGATTGTGGTTGACATATTTCTACCTCCTGCAAATAGTCTTTATAAGTTCTATTCTACAGAACGTACCTGAATGATACTATGAAGCTGTCCACAACAAGAACCTGCATTTCTTTTTCCTTCTATAAAGTTATTAACCAATGTAGTAGGCAAACAAAGCAGCGTACAGATCTTTTCAGATACTATTGCATTTTTTTAATTCCGGTGTATAATAGATATAATGAGGCTTCTTATATGGCTGAATAAGTCAAACGGTGAAGCTGAATGAATACTGATCCAAGAGACTAAGGGAGAGTGAAAGTCCTAAATGGACACGGGCGATTTAACTACGATTATTGCATTGGTATTTCTGGTGGCTTGTTCGGCGTTCTTTTCGGCGTCGGAAACGGCGTTTACTTCTCTGAACCTGGTGCGCATGAAGCGCATGGCATCGGAGGGTGACAGCCGTGCAGCAAAGGTATTGAAGATGGCGGAGCGCTACGAAAGCCTGCTTTCCTCCATACTGATCGGCAATAACATTGTAAACATACTGGCTTCTTCGCTGGCAACTGTTTTGTTCGTGAAGATGCTGGGCAACAACGGCGTATCGGTTTCCACCCTGGTAACCACTGTTGTCATTCTGCTCTTCGGCGAAGTAACGCCCAAAAACATCGCCAAGGACCATGCCGAAACCATTGCGCTGAAGTTTTATCCCATCCTTTTCCTGATCGTGAAGCTGTTTACCCCCTTCAACTGGCTGCTGGGCTGCTGGCAGAAGATGATCGGCAAGGTTGTAAAGCCTGCGGCCGACCGTGGCTACACTGAAGAAGAACTGATCACCATTGTGGAAGAGGCGGAAAACGAGGGTGGTATCGATGCACACGAGAGCGAACTGATTCGCTCCGCCATCGAATTCACCGATGTGGATGTTGAGGAAATCCTCACGCCACGCGTTGGTATCCAGGCCATCGAAATTGACGCGACGGATGATGAAATCGCTGCCGAATTCCAGGAAAGCGGCTATTCCCGTCTGCCGGTCTATCAGGAAACGGTGGACAACATCGTGGGCATCATCCACGAAAAGGACTTCTACGCCAACCGCGGAAAGAAGACCGTACGCGAATTGATGACCACGCCCACCTTCATCATCGAAACCACTAAGGTTTCCGATCTTCTGAAGACGCTCCAGAAAACGAAGAGCCATATGGCTGTCGTCGTGGATGAGTACGACGGCGTGCAGGGCATCGTTACCATGGAGGATATTCTGGAGGAACTGGTCGGTGAAATCTGGGACGAGCACGATGAGGTAATCGAGGATTACCGCGAACTCGAGGAAGGCGTCTACCTGGTGCACGGCAGCGCCAACCTGGACGATATGCTGGAGCTGTTCGATATCCATACCGAGTATGACCCCGTTACCGTAAACGGCTGGGTACAGGAGGAACTGGGCCGCTTCCCCAAGGCAGGCGACCGTTTTGAATGCGATGGCCTGCGCGTGACCATCGAAAAGGCTGAAAAGCGCCGCGCAACCGAGATTCGCGTGGAGCGCATCGCCTCGGATGATGTGCCTGAAGAGGATTAAACGTAAGCACCCGATGTACATGAGCGTACATCGGGTGCTTTTTGACAGGAAACCGGCGGAGCATTTTTGCTCCGCCGGTAAGTTTTATTTTTCTTCGTACAGATCCATGTAGCGCGCTGCCAGCATGGGGAAGTACTGGTTCTGGTAGAAGTAACGGCCGGTAACATCGGCATAAGAGGAATACTTCGGACCGAGACTGGGAGAAATGGTGGTGTAGTTCTGTAGGATGATCAGCTGCTGAGTGCCCTCGGGACCAACATCCATGACCAGATACTCAACGCCGTCATCTGCAATGAACTTGTCGATAATGATGCCTTCGCACAGGAAGATGCGCTCCAGCCAGTTTTCGAAGTAGACCTTCAGCTGATCGTAATCCATCTTCCATGCGGCTGCGGAGTAGCGGGCCAGTGGCGGCTTGTAGTTGACGGTGAAGCTGATCACGGCGTCCTCGCGACCTTCCTTGGAGGCGCGGAAGCGGACTACGTTGTCACCCAATCCGTCAAACTGTGCGATGAAGGAGAACTTGCCGGTGTTCATATCCATCTGCATGCTCTCTTCGATGTATGGGGTATCCACGCTGATGACCGCGCCGGGTTCGCAGGTGCCGCTGATGGGCATGGTCTTTTCGCTGCTGTTGGTAGAAACTTCGCTGTCCAGTTCGATTTCAATGTCAAACTTCTTGCGGTAGATGGTGATGTCCTGGCGGGTCTCCTTGTGCGAGGGGGTACGCACGATCACGGTATAGGTGTTGTCGCCGATGGGCTGTACGCTAACCTCGCCGCTGAATGCACCGCTGCGGTCCAACCGACTGGTCAGGTCCTCGCCGTTGACGAAGAGCTCGCTGCCCGGCACCACCTGGATTTGCAGGGGATAGGAGGAGGTAACGATGGACAGATCGTTGCTGGCAGGGCTCAGAACCTGCAGGGGAGAGGTGGGCACGTCGATGGTATAATTCACCACGGGAAGCTGTACCTGGGTGCCGTTCTGCTTCACCAGCACGGGCGCAAAGGATATATCTGCGTAGTCGAATTCGTTGACCTCGGTACCGAACCAATCCGAGTCGGCAATTTCCAGTCGGGCGATGCCGCCGCAGATAGAAAGACATTCATCCATCTCCGGGAGGTAGATCAAATCGCCATCCTCGCCGTAGAAGATCAGCGCATGGCCCTTGCGTCCGTCCGCCATGTTCACTTCATTCAGCGTGGGGGTATATGCGCCGCGGGTATAAAGGCGGGTGATCTTGTAGCTGTCAATCCAGAACACCAGCTTGTAGATGCCGATGCCGATGATTGCAAAGCAAGCCAGCCAGCACAGAACGATCAGTACTTTTTGGGCGGTACTTCGCTGCACGCGTTCTTTTCTTTTTTCAGACGCTTCTGCATCGGTGGGCAAGGGCTGCTTGCACACATCGCAGTACAGGGCGTCATCCTCACAATGATTTCCACAATAGGGGCACTTCAAGTTGGTTTCCTCCTTTGGTGTAACATAAAATTATTCGTGATGATAGGGCGAAAATCCTGCCGATGAACAAATGTTAGTTATAAATTCATAATTGTGATATATCGCTGCGATGGAAAAGTGTGCTATAATAAAATAGAGTTAGTAGGAGGTATAATGTGGAGAGCTATATTGAACAGTCTGTACCGGGAAAAAAGAGCACGGGTAAATCGGTTCTCTATGCGCTTTGCTGGTGTGCTGTTGGCTTGTTGGTGATCATAGCCATGTTCTTTGGCTCAGGCGTATTTGGTGATAACCCGGATAGGCTTGAAATCAACTGGCTGAATGTGGTTCTGCTGATTTGCTGCCTGCTTGCGGCGCTGGGTATATTCCGCCGGAAGGACCATCTGCGTATGGAATACGATTATATCCTGCGGGACGGCAGGCTTGAAATCAGCGGCATCATGAATGCGCGCAGAAGGCGCACCCTGGGTACAATCCACATTGACCGAATTGCGCAGATCGGCAAGGCGGACAGTGCGGATGGGCTGAAGGCGCTTCAGAATCCGAAGCTGAAGCGGCACCGCTGGTTTGCAGATGCGGATGCGCAGCTTTATTACCTTATATATGCAGAAGAAAATGCACGCCATCTGGCGTTGCTTGAACTCAATGACGAAATCCTGACTGCAATCCGCCGAGGTGGCAAGCTCGCCCGGGATGCATGGCGGGATGAAGAAGGGAAGTCCTCTAACTATGCAAGCCTATCTTGACAACAGCGCAACCACCCGGCCCTGCCCGGAGGCAGTGGAAGCGATGATGAACTGCCTGACCACAGGTTTTTACAATCCGTCTGCCGTGTATAAGCCGGCGGTGGAAGCTTTCCAGCAGCTCAGAAACTGTCGTGAGCTGATTCTCAAGACCCTCCATGCGGGGGAACACAACCTGACCTTCACCTCCGGCGGCACCGAGAGCAACAACCTGGCCATTCTGGGCAGCGTAGCAAAGATGCGCGGCAAGCAGATCGTGGCGGTTTCCTCTGTGGAGCATCCCTCCGTGCGGGAGAGCTTTGAGGAGCTTGCACGCCTGGGCCATGAGGTTCGTACCATCGGCGTGAACCAGCAGGGCGAACTGGACTGGGACGCCCTTGCGAAGGCATTGGATGATGGCGCAAGCCTGGTCAGTTGCATGCAGGTAAACAATGAAACCGGCGCTTTGCTGGATGTGGAAAAGCTGCATGCATTGGTGAACGGTCGCGCGCTGATTCACGTGGACGGCGTTCAGGGCTTCCTGCGCGTTCCGATTGAATTGAAATATGTGGATCTGTACAGCCTGTCCAGCCATAAAATTCACGGCCCGAAGGGAGAGGGCGCCCTGGTATGGCGCAAGAATGTGCGTTTGGCTCCCCGGCAGATCGGAGGCGGGCAGGAGAACGGTCTTCGTTCCGGTACGGAGAACACCCCCGGTATCGCAGGCCTCGGCGCTGCAGTGCAGGCCATGCTGAACCTGGGCGGCGATATGAGCCAAAAGCTGATGGAAAAGAAGATTCACCTGATTGAAGCTTTCCGCACGGCGGTTCCGGAGCTGCTCATCAATGGTCCCGAACCGCAAAAGGCCGCGCCCCACATCGTGAACCTGAGCTTCCCCGGCGTGCGCGGCGAGGTTATGCTGCATGCGCTGGAGGGCATGGGCGTCTATGCATCCACGGGTTCTGCCTGTTCCTCCAAGAAGCTGAAGGTGAGCGGCGTGCTGACCAACATGGGCATCGCTCCCAGCCGCGCCGAATGGGCGCTGCGCTTCAGCCTGAGTCCCCACACCACCATCGAAGAGATCGATTATGCCGCGCAGTGCCTCGGCACGCTGTATGCGCAGCTGAAGAAATATGCAAGGAGATAAACCATGCGCAAAGTATTGCTGGTTCGCTATGGCGAAGTGTTTTTGAAGGGCGCAAACCGCCCCAAGTTCCTGAAGATCCTGACCGATAACGTCAAGCGCGCCGTGAAGCCCCTGAACGGCCATGTCTGGATGTCCGATTCCCGCATCTACGTGTCTGATGTCGAGGATATGGACGATTGCATCCGCCGTGTGCGCAAGATATTTGGCCTGTACTCCGTGAGCCCCGCCATCGAGTGCGAGAAGGACCTGGATGAAATTGCCGGCCACTGCGTCGAGATGATGAAGGATTTCCGCGGCACCTTCAAGGTCATGGGCCGCAGAAGCGACAAGAAGTTCCCGCTGAATTCCATCGAACTGGCTGCCGAGATGGGCGGCCGCATCCTGGAAGCAAATCCCAACCTGACCGTAGACATTCACAATCCCCAGCACAAGCTGCGCGTTGAAATCCGAGATAAGGCTTACATCTGCTGCGAAGAGATCATGGCCGTGGGCGGCCTGCCCATGGGCTCCGGCGGCAAGGCGGCGCTGCTGCTCTCCGGCGGCATTGATTCTCCCGTTGCCGGTTACAACATCATGAAGCGCGGCGTGCACTGCTGTGCCATCCACTTCCAGAGCCCGCCCTACACCGGCGAGCTGGCCCGCGACAAGGTGATGCAGCTGGCCAAGGAGCTGGCGGATTATTCCAGCGGAATGCGCGTTTATCTGGTGCCCTTCACCAAGTGCCAGCTGGAGATTCACGAGAAGTGCCCGGACGGCCTTGCCACCGTCATCGGCCGCCGCTTCATGATGCGCATCGCTCAGGAAATTGCCAAGCAGTACGGTGCCAAGGCACTGATTACCGGTGAAAGCCTGGGCCAGGTGGCATCCCAGACCATGGAGGCCATCTGCTGCACCGATGCTGTATGCGAAATGCCCGTGCTGCGCCCCCTCATCGGCATGGATAAGACCGAGATCATGGAAATCGCCCAGAAGATCGGTACCTATGAAACCTCCATACTGCCCTATGAGGATTGCTGCACCGTATTTACGCCCCGTCATCCCATCACCCGTCCTAAGGTGGATACCATGGCCAAGGCCGAATCCAAGCTCGATATCGAAGCTTTG
This sequence comes from Clostridia bacterium, assembly GCA_017938785.1. Next base: position 2,375 of record JAGBAU010000154.1, on the reverse strand, counting down.
GTGAAGGAAGCTGTGGATAACACCGAGATGGTGATCATCTACTGATATTTCCCTACAGGAGAAAAACAACATGACCGTAGCGGAGTATATTGCCCATCTGAAAAACAACCCGGAGTTCATGAAGAACGTGACCAGCTGGTCTGTTCTGCCTGAGCGAAAGGCCCAATACGGAGAGTTTCCCGCCTCGCTGGAAGCAGGCGTGCTTGATGCGCTGAAAAAGAAGGACATCGAGCGTCCCTATATCCACCAGGCTCATGCCATCGACCTGGCATTGCAGGGGAAGGACTTTGTTGTGGTCACGCCTACGGCTTCGGGCAAGACCCTCTGCTACAATGTGCCCGTTCTGGACGCCATCCTAAAGGATGAATCCGCGCGCGCACTCTATCTGTTTCCCACGAAGGCGCTCTCCAGCGACCAGGCTGCGGAACTCTATTCCATGATTGAAACCATCCAGGCGCCCATCAAGGCTTATACCTACGATGGCGATACGCCTGCCTCCGCACGCACGGCCATCCGCCAGGCGGGACATGTGGTGGTCACGAACCCGGATATGCTCCATCAGGGTATTCTGCCGCACCATGCCAAGTGGATCAAGCTGTTCGAAAACCTGAGATACGTGGTCATCGACGAAATCCATGCTTATCGTGGGGTTTTCGGTTCAAACCTTGCCAATGTCATCCGCAGGCTCAAGCGCATCTGTGCATTTTACGGCTCCGATCCGGTGTTCATCTGCTGCAGCGCTACCATCAAGAATCCAAAGGAACTGGCTGAGCGCATGACCGGCAAGTCCATGGAGCTGGTGAATGAAAACGGCGCGCCCGCGGGCGAGCGAAACGTGGTTTTCTACAATCCGCCGGTGGTCAATGAACAGCTGGGCATCCGTGCAGGTTCCATTCCGGAGACACGCAGAATCGCTTCCTCTCTGCTTAAGCACGGTGTACAGTCCATCGTATTCGGGCGTTCCCGCCTGACGGTGGAGGTTCTGGTGCGCTATTTGAAGGATATGGTGCGCGATCCGCTGGGCAATGCCGGACAGGTGCGCGGCTATCGCGGCGGTTACCTGCCCACCCAGAGGCGCGAAATCGAGCGCGAGCTGCGCGCAGGCAACGTGATGTGTGTGGTTTCTACCAATGCACTGGAGCTGGGTATCGATATCGGCCAGCTGGACGCATGCGTGCTCTGCGGCTATCCCGGCACCATTGCCAGCACCTGGCAGCAGGCCGGACGCGCGGGCCGCCGTGGAAGCGTGAGCCTGCTCATCGTGGTCGCAAGCTCCGGCCCGCTGGATCAGTATATCATCCAGCATCCTGAATTCTTCTATGAACAGTCGCCGGAGTGCGCGCTGATCAACCCGGACAACCTGTACATTCTGTTGAACCACGTGAAGTGTGCGGCCTACGAGCTGCCCTTTGAGGAGGGGGAGAGCTTTGCTGGCCTTGAAGATACGCCGGAACTGCTTTCCTACCTGGAGGATCAGTCCATTCTGCGCCGGGTTTCCGGCCGCTATTACTGGATGGCTGAGGAGTTTCCTCAGGCGGGTGTGAACCTGCGCTCGGCTTCTGATCAGAATTTCGTCATCGTGGACATCACCGATCCCAAAAAACACAAGGTCATCGGCGAGATGGATCGCTTTACCGTGCCGATGCTTTTGCACCAGTATGCCATCTACATGCATGAAGGCCGCCAGTTCCAGGTGGAAAACCTGGACTTCGATGACAAGAAGGCCTATGTACGCGAAGTGAACGTGGGTTATTACACCGATGCGGACCTTACCACCAATCTGAAGGTGCTGGATGAGTTCGACGCCGATGAGAGCGGCTCCATCATTCGAGCAAGGGGCGAGGTACTGGTCAGCAGCATCGTCACCCTGTTCAAGAAGATTCGCTTCGATACCCATGAAAACCTGGGTTGGGGTCCCGTGACCCTGCCGGAACTGGAGATGCAGACCACTGCCTGCTGGTGGACCCTGCCCGAATCCCTGGAGACCGAATTCGACAAGGAACCCATGAAGAACGCCATGGTGGGCCTTGCACATCTGATCCGCCACATTGCACCCATGCACCTCATGTGCGCGCCGCAGGATATTTCCGTGGTCTACCATGTGAAGGACGTCTATACCGGAAAACCCACTATCTATCTGTACGATTCCCTGCCGGGCGGCATCGGCTTGTCCGACCGTGTGTTTGAAATGGATAAAGAACTGCTTAAACGCGCGCGCGAAGTGCTGCTTTCCTGCAAGTGCGTGGACGGCTGTCCCGGCTGCGTGGGCGCGGCTGCGGGTCACGGGGCGAAATTCACCCTGATCCAGATTCTCAACCGTCATCTGGAACCGGATGGCAGAATCTAACGTCTAAAGCAAATAAATCCTGACCAGG